>CANQHH010000099.1 GCA_947623615.1 uncultured Clostridia bacterium
AGAGAAAATAGAAAAGATAATGTTGAAGGTGGGTTAAACTTAAAAAACATATTATATGTATCTGGTAGTATTTTAGCCATTGCAATTATAGGGTTTGTTGCTACAGTTCTTATCTATGGGAATTCTGATGATGGTACTAAAATAGGAATGATAAATACAAGTATTGTTGACAATTATTCGGTAAATTTTGAGGAAAATACAGAAGAAGCAAGTTCACAATTAGGGAGAACCATAAATGAAATATCAAATGAGGAAGTAGAATATAACAGTATTAGTGAGGAAAGTAATAATATTATTTCAAATACAGTAACAACTAATAATTCTAGTAATACAACAAAATATGCTGTAAATACAAGCGAAGCGGAAAAAAATATAAAAACCAAGAATGATACAAGTAATAAAAAAAATCAAGAAAAAATATCGGAACCAGAAACTAAAAAGGAAGAAAAAGTGGAAGATCCTAAATTTAAAAATCCAGTAGATGGAGAAATAATAAAAGAATATGCAAAAGATAAACTTGTATATTCAAATACTTTAGGAGAATGGGTTACACATAGTGGAATTGACATAAAAGCAGATAAAACAACGGTTGTAAAAGCATCTGCAGAAGGTACAGTAAAATCAATAAAGAATGATCCAAGGTATGGATTGACTGTAGTTATAGAACATGTAAATGGTTTTTCTAGTATTTATGCAAATTTACTTACAGCAGAATTTGTAGTAGAAGGAGAGAAAGTAAAACAAGGACAGACTATAGGTACAGTAGGAAATACTGCGACATTTGAAATATCAGATGAATCGCATCTTCATTTTGAAATAAAAAAAGATAGTGAAAATTTAGATCCAGAGCTATATATAAAAAAATAGTATTTTGTAACAGCTTCCAATATTTTATTGGAAGTTTTTTAATGGTATGATATAATGAGGAAAAATAAAAAAAGAGGTAATTATAATGAATTGGACAAATGAACAAAAACAGGCAATAGAAGAAAAAGGATCAAATATATTAGTTGCAGCAGCTGCTCGGAAGCGGAAAAACTGCTGTACTTGTTGAGCGAATTATAAACAAAGTGATTAATGAAGGAATTGATATTGATAAAATATTGGTTGTAACATTTACAAATGCGGCAGCAGCGGAAATGAGAGAAAGAATATTGGATGCTATATACAAAAAGTTAGAAGAAAATCCAGATGATAGTAATTTGCAAAGACAAATAACATTATTAAATAAAGCGAGTATATGTACAATACATTCATTTTGTTTAGATGTAATTCGAAATAATTTTTATGAATTGGATATTTCAGCAAATTTCAGAATAGGAGATACAGCTGAAATTGAGTTATTAAAAAATGAAGTAATAGATGAATTGTTTGAAAAAAAATATCTAGAACATGATGAAGGATTTTTAAAGTTAATTGACACATATACAGGTTATAGAGGCGATGAGGAACTTGTACAATTGGTTTTAAATATATATAAATATATACAAAGTAGCCCATTTCCAGAAAAGTGGTTAGAAGAGAAAGTGGAGATGTTTAATGTAGAAAAAGACGATGACTTTTCTAAAAATGAGTGGGGACAAATTATACTAAATGAAGTGAAAGATACAGTATCAGAATGTATATTAAAACTTAATAAGGCCAAAGGTGATTTATTAAAATTTTCAGAACTTGAAAAATATAGTACAACCTTAGAAAAGGATATAAATAAATTAACATATATATATGAAAATGTGGATACATGGGATGATGCATACAAGAATTTGCAAGAAATGAGTTGGAATAAGTGGCCAATTGATAGAAAGATTACCATTGATTTAAAAAACGTGGCAAAGGATATTAGAGATAGTGTAAGAAAACAAATTACGAGTCTTAAAATTATTACTAATTCAGAAGAATCTTTTGAAGATATAAGAAAAATGTATCCAATATTAAAAGAGTTGCAGAAATTAGTAAATGAATTTAGTATAGAATTTACAGAAAAGAAAAGAGAAAAAAATGTTATCGATTTTAATGATATAGAGCATTTAGCATTAAAAATACTTGTAAAAGAGGAAGATGGAGTAATAAAGGAAACTGATATTAATAAAAAATATAAGGAGAAATTTGCAGAAATAGCAATAGATGAATACCAAGACAGCAATTTAGTGCAAGAATACATATTAACAAGTATTTCAAACAATAAAAACATTTTTATGGTAGGAGATGTAAAACAGAGCATATACAAGTTTAGACAAGCAAGACCAGAATTATTTTTAGGTAAGTATTATAAATATAAGTTAAAAGTGAATAAAAAAGAGGATGATGATTTAAAAATTCAATTATTCAAAAATTTTAGAAGCAGGAAAAATGTATTAGAAATAACAAATTTAGTTTTTGAAAATATTATGAGTAAAACTTTGGGAGATGTAGATTATACAGAAGAAGAATATTTGAATTATGGAGCAGATTACCCAAAACCAGATAATGAACAATGTGAATTTGCAGGGATTGCAGAACTAAATATAATAGATTTAAAAGAAGATAAATCAGAAGATATATATATAAAAAAAGAGAATAATGAAGATGAACAAGAAGAGCAGGAAGATGATGAAGAGGAAAGAATAGAAAATACAGTTTTAGAGGCAAGGTTTGTAGCTCATAGAATTAAAGAACTAATTGATAGTAATTATATGGTTTATGATAGAAAAAAGGGTTATAGGAAAATAATGTATAAAGACATTTGTGTATTACTAAGAGCAACATCAGTATCAGCACCAATTTATGAAAAAGAAATATCGGAATTAGAATTACCAGTATTTAGTGATACATCATCTACATATTTGGAATCTATGGAAGTGCAAACAATAATGGCATTATTAAAAATAATAGATAATCCAATGCAAGACATTCCTTTAGTAACAGTTTTGAGGTCAAATATAGGAAAATTTAATGATGATGAATTGATACAAATTCGTCTTGCAGATAGAAATTGTACATTTTTTGAAGCAATGCTTAAAGCACAATTGGTTGTAAAAGAAGAGCTAAGAGAAAAGATAGAAAAGATTTTAACTAATCTAGAAAAATGGAGAAGAGAAGAAAAATATTTTCCACTAAATGAGTTTATATGGAAAATATATATGGATACAGGTTTTTATAATTATACAAGTCTATTAGTAAATGGTAATTTAAGGCAGGCAAATTTGAAATTATTACTTGAAAAAGCAAAACAATATGAAAAAGCAAGTTTTAAAGGATTATTCAATTTTATAAATTTCATTGATAAGGTAAAAGTAAGTAGTGGAGATATGGGCTCAGCCAAATTAATTGGAGAGAACGAAAATGTAATAAGGATTATGAGTATACATAAGAGTAAGGGGTTAGAATTTCCAGTAGTATTTTTGTGTGGAACAGGCAAAAGATTTAATATGCAAGATTTAAATAATTCGATATTATTACATCAAGATATAGGAATAGGTCCAAAATTCATAGATCCAGAAAGAAAAATACAATATAATACTTTGGCTAAAGATGCTATAAAAATAAAAACAAGAAGAGAAACAATTTCCGAGGAGATGAGAGTGCTATATGTAGCATTAACACGAGCGAAAGAAAGATTAATAATAACAGGAATTTCAAAGGATTTACAAAAATCTATGAAAGAAAAAGAGCAATTATTAGAAATATATGGTAAAGATACTGGGAAAATAGATAATAAACTTGTAGAAAAATATATATCATATTTAGACTGGTTAGAACTTGTATATTTATATAATAAGGAAAATGTATCTGAGATAGTTAATTTAAAAGAACATAAGAAATCTGATATTGTAAAAAGTATGAAAGGCAATGAAAAACAACAGATAGATGTTGAAGAAATGCTTAAAAATTTGGTAAAAGAGAAAAATAGAAACAAGGAAGTAATTGAAAACATAGAAAAATTACTAAGCTGGAAGTATAAATATATAGAATCATCCAAAATACCAACCAAAACATCAGTTACAAAAATTAAACAAAGAGATGAGCAGGAAAATATTGTTGAAACTGATGAAATTGTAAAAGATGTAACAATAAGTTATATGCCAAAATTTATGGAAAAGAAAAAGGTATTGAATTCTGCACAAAAAGGAACTTTAATGCATTTGTGTGTGCAAAAACTAGATGAAAGTAGAGAGTATACAAAAGAAGATATACAAGATTTTGTACAACAATTATATGAAAATCAAATTATAACCGAAGTGGAACTTGAAAGTGTTAATATAGATGCACTTTGTAGGTATACAAAATCAGAATTGTGGCACGAGCTAAGGCAAGCTAAACAAATACATAAGGAACAGCCATTTTATATAAACATACCAGCAAACCAAATATATGAAAATGTGGATAAAGATGAAAAGGTTTTAGTACAGGGAATTATAGATTTATATTATATAGATAAGGATGATAAATTAGTATTAGTAGATTTTAAAACAGACAAGATAAAAAAAGGTGAAGAAAAGATGTTAGAAGAAAAATACAAAAAGCAGTTAGAGTTGTATGCACAAGCTCTTGAACAATCAACAAAAAAGAAAGTATATAAATCAATGATATATCCATTGTCATGAATATAAATATGATTTTATTAGTTGAAGAAAGTAGAAGATTTAATAAAAAATTAATAAAAATTTGTTTGTAAAATATTGACAATCAAAAAACAAAGTGGTATTATGTAAATGTATGTTAAAACTAAGAACCTTGCAGAAAGAGAGGTAACAGCAAGATGAAAAAGGTTTTTAGAAAATTTATTTGTATTTTATTATTAGTCACCATTTTAATGGTGGCTACATCGTGCTCTAACGAAGAAAATGTATCTTTCACAACTCCAGAAGGATATAGCATTCAACCTGGAGTGTGGAATAAGATGATTGCTTCGAATATAGAGTTTGGCTATTTTATATCGGAGCAAAGCGATGAGTCATTCATAGCTGATGTAAGAAAAGCAGAAGAACTGGTAAGAGCATGGTGGGGCAATGAT
>CANQHH010000100.1 GCA_947623615.1 uncultured Clostridia bacterium
ATTTTCTCGATATTTTTTATAATATTATCATTTTTTACTAATCTTTTTGCTACATTCAAAAAATTACATTCTACATCTGTTAAATATATCTTGTATTTTGCAACATTTTCCTTTTCATTTTGCATATCATTTTTAATCAAATATTCTTCAATTTGATTTGACACCATTTCTCCTGTATTAATGATGCAAACGCCTTCTTCTAACTCTTCTGAAATTAATGGCTTAAATAGTGGATAATGCGTACAACCTAAAATTAAAGCATCAATATCTTTAAATTCTTTCATATACTCATGTATAGTAAGTCTTGCAATTTCATTTTCTATCCATCCCTCTTCCGCCATTGGAGCCAAAAGCGGACATGCCTTATTTTGAACACTACAATTTTCTATTTCACTTTCTATCGCATTTTTCCAACCATTACTTTTAATTGTTCCCGCAGTTGCAATTACACCTATATTTTTTAAATTTTTTTCTTTTATATATTTTACTGTTGGTTCAATTATTCCAATTATTGGTATATTATATATTTTTTTTACTTCACTCAATGCTTGACTTGTAGCCGTTCCGCAAGCAATAACTATTAATTTTACATCCTTTTCTATAAGATTCTCTATTCTTTTTTTAGTTAATTCTATTATTGTTTGCTTAGATTTACTTCCATATGGAAAACTTGCTGTATCTCCTATGTATATAACATCTTCATTCGGTAGTTTAGAAATTAGCTCCTTAAATACTGTTATTCCACCTACTCCTGAATCAAACATACCTATTGGTCTTTTATCCATATTTCTCATACCTTTCTATTTTCATTAAATTAGCAAGTATATTATATATTATTATTATTCATTTTTCTACATTATTATCACATTTATTTTCACTTTACATAATATATATTAAGCTTCGAGCTTAAGAAAGGGGAATAAAATTATGGAATACGAAAAAAATATATGTCCTGTATTAAATGTTGATGGGATATTAGCAACCGGTAAACAATTCGATTTAGAAATAACTTTACCAGAAGATAACAGATCTGTTATTTATGGTATCGTAAAAGACTGCTACAAAGAGCCTGTTGCAGATGCTGTAGTAAAGCTTGTAGAAGTTATATATGACTGTGGTAAAGAGGAAAGAAGACCAGTTTCTCATACTTTTACAGATGAAAATGGTGAATTTGTATTTGGTCCTCTTTGTTCTAATAAATTCTATGAAATTAATATATGGGTAGACAATGTAAAACACTCTAAAATATGTAAAAAAATCGAACATGATGGCAGATGTTTAAAAGGTGTAAAATTAGATTGCCACAAACATGATTGTAATAAAGATGAAGCAGAAGATAAAAATGACAAGTTACCAGAAAAACCATGTATGCCATGTCAAAAATAAAACAAAAGATATTTTTAAATGGACTTCCATCAAGGAAGTCCTTTATTTATTTACATTATTCCCATTTTTCTAGCAAATTGTTTTCCCATTTTCATAGCCTTTTTTCTATTAGGTTGCATTTTTTCTGTACACATCATTGCAACTCCAGCAGATAGCAATCCACCAACTACCATACCTTTTACAAATTTCATATCCATTTTACGCCTCCTTTTTTTTATTTAATATTATTATACCTTTTTTTAAATTTTATATACTCAAATGTTTGATACATTGCTATTAAAATTAAAAACACACCAAAACATTTTCTTAAAACATCTACTTTTAACCTGCTAGAAATATATGCACCTATAAATGCTCCAATTATTCCCCAGATACATATTGGAACAGCAATTTTTAAATTTATATTTTTATTTTTTAAGCTTACTATTATTGCCGATATAGCTGTTGGAACAAAAAAAATAACATTGGTTGCTTGAGCTACATGTTGTTCTACTCCTAAAAATAACGATAATAGCAGTATTAATACAGTACCTCCTCCCATACCCATTCCTCCTACTATACCTGCAATTAAACCTATAAAAACCTCTATCACAATTTCTCCTTATTATTTTAATATTATATTGATCCCGGCATAAAATAAAAAAATAATAAAAAATATTTTTAAATATTTATCAGGAATAACATTTAATAATTTACTTCCAATTATTCCTCCAATAATTCCCCCAATTGCACATTTTATGCCGATATTCCAATCCATAAAATTACTTTTACTATATACAATTGCAGTAACTATTACCATTGGTAATATACAAAATAATGAAGTAGCTCTAGATTCTTTTTCACTTAGTTTCATAATATACGCAAATATTGGAACAAGTATCAAGCCTCCTCCTGAGGCAAACATTCCACAAATTACACCTGCTGAAATACCTATTAAAATCTTTTTCATATTTACACCATAACTTTTTTATTTATTATGTGCAAATTATTTAATTTTATCCTTTTTTCGCTTCATTATATCCCTTAATATATACAATTTTAAACATCTCTTCTGCAATTTCGGTTAAAATTTTATCACATCTTAACATTTGATGTATTATTCCTGATTTCAATCTTAAATCATCTACATTATCAACTTTGTCAAAAAATTTCTGCAATTCCTCTAAATATCTCTTATCTAGTTCTTTCCATGCTCTATTGTTTTTTTCATTTATTTCCATATTTTCAACTTCTTTCTTTTTTACCTATAAGTTAATATAATCATTATATAAAAATACTAGCGTATTGGCTAGTACTTTTCTTTATATTTTTATTTTCTTTGCAAACCGATTGATGATTTTCTGCAAATTATCTACTAAAAATTCAACATCTTCCATTGAATTTGATTTTCCAAATGATACTCTTAAAGTTCCTGAAGCCATTTCTTTATCTAACCCTATTGATGTCAAAACATGTGATGGACTTACATCACCTGTAGAACACGCAGAACCTGCTGAAGCACAAATTCCAATTTCATCTAGTTTAAATAATAAATTTTGTGCATCTATCCCTTTAAAGGATATACTTGCATTCCCTGGCAGTCTGTTAATTCTATCTCCATTTATCTTTATATTTTTTACGTTTTTTTCAATTTGTGTAAAATAATAATCTCTTAATGTTTTTAGTTTTAAGTTATAACTATCATAATCGTTATATATCAATTCTATTGCTTTTCCCATCCCTACAATTGAAGCAATATTTTCAGTTCCCGCTCTTTTATCTTTTTCTTGATGACCTCCATCTTGTATCTTTTCAAATTGTATGCCATCTCTTGCATATAAAGCTCCTACTCCTTTTGGAGCATAAAACTTATGACCTGACATTGATAATAAATCTATATTCATTTTTTTCACATCTATTTTTACATTACCAATTGCTTGAACTGCATCAGTATGAAATATAATTCCTTTACTTTTTGCAATTTGTCCTATATGCTCAATTGGCTCTATTGTTCCAATTTCATTATTTGCAAACATTATTGTTATTAAAATAGTATCATCCCTTATACTATTTATCAATTGTTGCATATCTACTATTCCATTTTGATCAACATTTAAATATGTTACCTCAAACCCTTGTCTCTGCAATGTTTTACATGAATTAAGTACAGCATGATGTTCTATTTTACTAGTGATTATATGTTTTCCCTTATTTCTATTAGCATAGGCCACACCTTTTATTGCCAAATTATCACTTTCACTTCCACATGAAGTAAAATATATTTCACTTGGTCTACAATTTATTGCATTTGCTACTCTTGACCTTGCCTTATCTAAACCTCTTTTGGCTTCTCTGCCAACACTATATATAGCTGATGCATTACCAAAATTCATTTCAAAATATGGAATCATCTCTTCCAAAACTTCTTTTCTAACAGCTGTAGTTGCTGCATTATCGAAATATCTTATTTTCATTTTTCAATTCCTTTACATACAAAAAAATTACATATAATAATTATATGTAATTTTTTCATATTTATTACCTTATGCTATATCTTAACATTTTGCTTGTTCCATCTTTCTACACGTATATTTCTATATGTATCTAAAACTTCTGAATACTTTCTATACTCCTCTTCCCATATTATATTAGGTATCTTATCAAAAGCTGAAAATACCTTTTCTGCTTCACTTAAAAATATAATTTGCTCCTGTGGACTCATCATATTACACCTTTTTGAAAATACATATAACCTGTCTAATAATTGGTTAGCCTGAATAAATCCCCAAAAATCTTTTATTTTTATTCCTGCCATTCTTATTTGCATAATTGAACATAAAACAAGACCAAATATAATAAATATTAATATGTATACAATGGCCATTAATTCCATTTTTACACCTCAACTCATTTTTTACTACTTATTACCATTATACCATTATAACCAATATTGTGCAACTATGTATTTTTTTGTCAATAAAAATATATGACAAATGCTAGATACTACTTAAAGGTATCTAGCACTATCAAATTTATTGGCAATTTTGACAACTTAAGTAAATTAAATGCAACATATTTGCAAATTGCATAATAGATGTTCTGTTTCCTGATAACTCGTCACTATAAATAGTGTCTCGTATCCTTTGCTGTAAATCATCGTTTTCTATAAGTCCTTTAGGAATGGTTATCTTTACTTTTGGATTCTTTTTTTCTATCCAAACATCTTCTTCTAAAAAGTATGTAACTGGTTCAGAAATAATTTCATATACGCATTTCAAAGCCATATCTAAATTGAGAGCAAGTTCTATAAGTTCTGCGTATTTACTATTTAAATTATTTATTTTTATTATTGGATTGCTTAAAATACTATACATTAAACAACTCGCCATAATAAAACTATCTGGCTTCCCTGTGATTTTATTTTCACATACCCAATTTACATTATCTGAAAACGATATTAGATATTCAAAACTATCATCTTTTTCAAGTTCTATCACAGTTAGGTCTAATTTTTTCTCAACTTGGCTATCTACCAAATCAACATAATACTGGTACTGTGTTTTTAATTCTTG
>CANQHH010000101.1 GCA_947623615.1 uncultured Clostridia bacterium
GCATACATAAATATAATTCCAGATGTAGAAAAAGTAGTTTCTGAATTGCAAGGTGATGAGCAAATTGGAGGAAAAATCATATTAAAAGCATTAGAAGAGCCAGTTAAACAAATTGTTACAAATGCAGGACTAGAGCCAGCAGTTGTAGTAGAAAAAGTAAAATCAAACCCTCTAGGCGTTGGATTTGATGCTGCAAACACACAATATGTAGATATGAAAAAACATGGAATTGTTGATCCAACTAAAGTATCTCGTAGTGCTATACAAAATGCTGAATCAATTGCATCAATGATATTAACAACAGAAAGTTTAGTTACAGATAAAAAAGAGCAATCATGTAAATGTGGTTCACATGATGAAGCACCAGAAATGGGTGGAATGTATTAATAAAAAATAAGAAGCTCCTACTCTAAATTAGAGTAGGGGTTTTTGTGTACAAAAAGCGAGATGTATGGTATAATATCTAAGATAAATTACTATTTAGGAGTAGATAATGTGGAAAATATAGGAAATATAAAAGGAAAAGTTGCGTTTTGTACATTGCGGATGTAAAGTAAATATGTATGAAACAAATGCAATGATGCAAATATTTTTAAATAATGGATATGAAATAGTAGAATTTACAGATATAGCAAATATATATGTAGTAAATACCTGTACTGTAACTAATATGGCAGATAAAAAGTCTAGGCAAATGTTAAGAAAGGTAAAAAGTATAAATCCAAATTCTATTTTAGTTGCGGTAGGTTGTTATGCACAAGTTGCAAAAGATGAACTTTCTAAAATACCAGAAATTGATTTAATATTAGGAGTAAACGAGAAGAAAGATATTTTAGAACATATAGAAAAATATAAACAAAATAATATTGAAATATCTGATGTTTTGCATAAAAAAGAATTTGCAGAATTTGGCTCTATTACATATTCAGAAAAAACAAGAGCAGTTATAAAAGTGCAAGATGGTTGTGATAGATATTGTACATATTGTATAATTCCGTATGCAAGAGGTAGAGTAAGAAGTAGAAAACCAGAGAATGTTTTAAATGAAATCAAAGATATAGCTAAAAAAGGAATAAAAGAAGTAGTTATTACAGGAATACATGTAGCATCATATGGAAAAGATTTTAAAGAAGAATATAAATTAATAGATTTATTAGAAGAAATTAACAATATATCTGGTTTAGATAGGATTAGATTAGGTTCATTAGAGCCAACTTTGATTACAAAAGAGTTTGTAGATAGATTAATAAAATTAGATAAAATATGTAACCATTTCCATTTGTCATTACAAAGTGGATGTGATGAAACATTGAAGAGAATGAATAGAAGATATACTACAGAAGAATTTAGTAAATCAGTAGAAATATTAAGAAAAGCATATCCGGAAGTATCGCTAACAACAGATATTATTGTAGGATTTCCAGGAGAGACAGAAGAAGAGTTTAATACAACATATAAATTCTTAGAGAATATTAAATTCTATAAAATGCATGTATTTCAATATTCACCAAGAAAGGGAACAAAGGCAGAAGTAATGCCTAACCAAATAGATGGGAAAATAAAAGAAAGTAGAAGTAAGAAATTAATTGAATTATCAAATAAAAATGAAATAATGTATAATGAGAAATATATAGGCAGAAAAATTGATGTTTTATTTGAAGATGAACATATAGAGGATGGAATAAAATATATAAAAGGTCATACGAAAAACTATATGGTGGTAAAGGTAAAATTAGAAAATGGAACAAAAGAAGAGTATAGTAATTTAATAAAAAAAGTAAATGTTATAGGAACTGATAAAATGGAATTAATAGCGGAATTCTGTTGATTTTTTATAGTAAATATAATATAATTTTACAAGTGAATGAGAGGTAGATAAATAATGAAAGCGATTGATATACGTAATAAATATTTAAATTATTTTAAAAATAAAGAGCATAAAGTTATACCAAGTGCTCCATTAATTCCAGAAAATGATCCATCTGTATTGTTTACAACAGCTGGAATGCAACCATTAGTACCATATTTATTAGGAGAAAAGCATCCAGAAGGAAAAAGATTAGTAGATTATCAAAAATGTTTACGTACAAATGACATAGATGAAGTTGGAGATAATAGACATTTAACATATTTTGAGATGCTAGGAAATTGGTCATTAGGAGACTATTTTAAAGAAGAAGCAGTAAAAATGAGTTTTGAATTTTTGACTAAAGAGTTAGGAATTCCAGTAGAAAAATTATCTGTAACCTGTTTTGCAGGAGATGAAGATGCACCAAGAGATGAAGTAACAGCAAATTATTGGAGAGAAGCAGGAATACCAGAAGAAAGAATATATTTTTATGGTAAAGATGATAATTGGTGGATAGCAGGAGAAGAAGGACCATGTGGACCAGATACTGAAATGTTTTATGATACTGGTAAACCACCATGTTCAGAAGATTGTCAACCATCATGTAATTGTGGAAAATATGTTGAAATATGGAACAATGTGTTTATGGAATATTATAAACACAAGGATGGAAAATATGAAAAATTAAAGCAACAAAATGTAGATACAGGTCTTGGATTAGAGAGAATGGCAATGTTACTACAAGGAAAACAAACTCCTTTTGATACAGAGTTATTTGCACCAGTGATGGAAAAATTAGAAAAGTTATCTAAAAATGACAGCATAGAGAGTAGAAGAATTGTTGCAGAACATTTACGTGCTAGTATAATGATAATATTGGACGGAGGTGTTCCATCTAATATAGATAGAGGATATGTTTTAAGAAAATTGATACGTAGAATGACAAGACATCTAAATAAATTGGAGATTGACTTATCAGAATTAGAAAATTTAATAGAATTAAATATAGAAACATTAAAAGAAATGTATCCAGAATTAGTAGATAATAAAAAACGTATTAAACAAGTAATTATAGAAGAAAAAAATAAGTTTATGAAAACTATATCACATGGTGAAAAAGAATTTGAAAAGGCTATAAATAAAGCTAAACAAGAAGGAAAAAAAGTAATTGATGGACAAACTATATTTAAATTATATGAAACATATGGTTTTCCACCAGAAATAACAGCAGATTTAGCTACAGAACAAGGCTTTAAAATAGATATAACAGAATTTGACAAGTTATTTAAGGAGCATCAAGAAAAATCTAGAATGGGAAGTGAGCAAAAGTTTAAAGGCGGATTAGCAGAGCAAAATGAGAAAACTATTGCATATCATACTGCAACTCATTTATTACATAAAGCTCTACAGATAGTTTTAGGTGAGCATGCAAAACAGAAAGGTTCAAATATTACTGTAGAAAGATTAAGATTTGATTTTTCTCATCCAGAGAAAATGACAAAAGAGCAGTTACAACAAGTAGAAGATATAGTTAATGAGCAAATAAAAAGAGATTTAAAAGTAACATGTGAAGAAATGTCATTAGAACAGGCAAAAGAATCTGGAGCAACAGGATTATTCGAAAATAAATATGGAGAAAAAGTAAAAGTATATACAATTGGTGATTTTAGTAAAGAAATTTGTGGCGGACCACATGTATCTCATACAGGAGAGTTGGGACATTTTAAAATAAAAAAAGAAGAATCTAGTTCTGCAGGTGTTAGAAGAATAAAAGCAATTTTAGAAGATTAAATAATAAATCAAAAGAAAGAGGTAAAATATGGAAGATTGTATATTTTGTAAAATAATAAAAGGAGAAATTCCTTCAGAAAAGGTGTATGAAGATGATGAAATTATAGCATTTAAAGATATAAATCCAGAAGCACCAGTTCATATATTATTTGTTCCTAAAAAACACATGGAATCACTTTTAGATGTAACAGAGGCTGATGCTGATTTGATTAGCAGAATATATCAAAAAATTAATGATGTTGCAAAAGATTTAGGAATAGATAAAACAGGATTTAGAGTGATTGTAAATTGTGGAGAAGATGCAGGTCAGCTTGTGAAACACTTACATTTTCACTTGTTAGGTGGTAAAAAACTAGGAAGTAAGCTTATAAAATAACTATATAATTGAGAAAGTATGGTAAAATAAAAAAAAATGTGTTATAATATAATTATATAGTATGATTACAAGGAGGATAAAAATATGTTTAATAATAAATATAGTAAAGTTCTAACTGTATTGTTAGTTATAGTTATTATTGGTATATTAGGTCTACTTGGTTTTTTAGGGTTTGATGCCTTTAGAAGGCGTAGTATAGAAAATGAAAGTCAAGAAGTTGTTAGACAATTCGAAAATGAACATAGTAATCAACTTGCAAATGTAGAAGCCATAGATCCAGATATTGATTTAAATTCTTTAGCTGGAGAAACAACTGCTAATAATGGCGGTAAGGTTGTAAAATATAAAGGATATGACGTAATAGGAACAATAGAAATACCAAAAAATGATATAAAATATCCAATAATAAGACAAGAAGATGTAGGAATAAATTCTTTAAAGATTGCAATTTGTAATTTATATGGAGAATTAAATGAGCCTGGTGGAAATGCCGTATTAATTGGACATAATTACAGGAATGGAACATTCTTCTCTAATAATAAAAAATTAACTAAAGGTGATAAAATATATATAACTGATAATGATGGAAATAAAGTTACATATATTGTTTATAAAAAATATGAAACAAGTACAGGTGATTTTGATTATGCAACAAGAAAAATCGGAGATAAAAGAGAAATATCATTATCTACATGTACAGATGATTCAAAGAGAAGATTGATTATTTGGGCAAAAGAAGAATAAAATTATAAAAAAATATAATAATAAATAAAAAAACTGTTGACAAAAGTATTGCATATGGGTTAAAATAATAAATGCATTTTGTAAATGCATATGGTGGATGTAGCTCAGTTGGTTAGAGCGCTAGTTTGTGGCACTAGAGGCCGTGGGTTCGAGTCCCATCTTCCACC
>CANQHH010000102.1 GCA_947623615.1 uncultured Clostridia bacterium
GCTAACTGTTCACGAGAAGGATCTCTAGTTAATTTATCATTCATAAATTTTGCTAAATCTTCCCTATTTCCGAGTTTTCTTTCACATAATCTTTTATCTAAGTTATACTGTAAATTGTTTTCATTTGCTATATATTTCGCTGTCTGTTTTGCTCTTGTATAGCTACTAGTCCAAATCATATCTATATTTTTAAGCTCGTCATTTTCGCTCAATTCCTTTGAATTCTGCTCCCCTTCAATTGATAATATTTCTTTTTCATTAATATCTTGTAGTGTTTCATCTGTATTTCTGATTCCATTTTCATCAATGGTATCAGCATGTCTAATCAAATAAATTATTGAATCTTTCATATTTGGCAACCTCATTTTTCTTTTTAATATAAATATATTATAAGAGAGAATACTCTCTTATAATATTAAATCTAGGTCTATAATATTAATTGTTTCTACACTACTTCCTGTCTTTACACGAGAATATTCCTTCTCTTCTTGAACACCTTCCAAATTCCATATTGATGGATCTAAATTTAGAGTTTGCGTATAGAAATCCATATCTAATAATCTTTCCTTTGTTTCTGTTATTATATTTGTTTCACTTGCATTGGTTTTTCCTACAGATTCTTCATTTTCATAACAATTAGAAAAGATTGCTTTAATAGTGTCATTTGTTGCTGCTGTAACCCTGTAAAAATCATAATATTTTGATGTTTTACCTGAGCCTAATGATGCTGAGTCCTTTATAGTAGAGCCAGTTCCATTTGTAATTGTTCCAACAAACCCAGATGCTACTTTTCCTTCAGATTCAATAAATACATTAGATATTGTATTTTCTACTGTTACTTTGTTTGTGCCTCCATTCATTGTTCCCATAATGCCTCCCATATTATTGACAGCAGTATCTCTATTTCTTAATTCTCCTTGTACATAACAGTTTTTAATGGTTCCACCATTCTTGGTTCCAATAAATGTTGATACATTACTTCCATTACCATATACATAAACTGCTTTAACGCTAATCTGTTCAAAAGTTGAATTATTATCTTCTGCTACAACAATACCTAAATTGCATTTTCCAAATATAATAATGTTTTCAAATTTCATTTTAGAAAATTCTGCTTTATTAGAATGCTTTGCAAAAGCTCCCATTGTATCTGTATTTTGGTCACTTCTACCAGTTAAAATTCTATCACCACTCATTTCTACTCCGTGCTTAAAGTTGCTAATATTTAAATCATATACTTTTCCATCAAATTGCTCAAATAATGCTGCATTCTCTAAATTTTCAATCGTATGTTTATTTCCATTTATTTTTCCTGTGAAAGTTTCTGTAATTACGCTACTTCCCTTTTCGTAACTTTTTCCTGTAAAATCAATATTCTCTGTAATATTAAAGTTAGCATTTGGATGGGCTTTTAATTGTTCTATAAATTCATCTGCATTAGATATATCATATCTTTCAATAATATTCATGCTCTTATTTAAGTCAGAACATCTTAGTGTAGGTGTAGCTTCATTTACTACATTTTCAAAATTCCAAATTTCACTATCCCAATTCAAATCAGAAGTATAAAAATCCTCTTTTGTAATATTCTCTTTTGTAGCTACTTTTATCTTTTCGTCAAAATCTCCTCTATCTAATGTAGAAACTCCGCTATTTTCATCGTATTCGTAATTATTACTATATCCTGCTAATTGTGCAGTAGATGTTCTACCATCAAATTTGTATGCAGTATTTTGGTTTCCTAAAGCAATATTATCTTGTATAGTTGAATTGTTTACCGCTTGCCCAACAAATCCTGCTACTCCGCCAGTTCCTGTTGCTGTTACTGTACTAAAGCATTTCATAACAGAAGAATTATCTATATATCCAATTAGTCCTCCAATATCTTCTGCTCCTTTTACTTTTCCCATAGAATAACAATTTTGGATGACTGTAGACTGAACCGCTTCTCCAATTAAACCTCCAGATGCATTTTTACTAGATGTAACTTCTGCATTACTGCTACTTTCTTCAACTGTTGAACTTCCAATATATCCTATTAATCCTCCTACTCTATTTAAACCATTAACAGTAGCATCCGCAATATGTATATTTTTTACTTTACTTTCTGCTATAAATCCTATTATACCTCCAATTTCTTTACTTGTTGCTGATACATTTGATTTATCAACTGTAATATCTTCTATAGTTGATTTTTCTATACGTCCAGCAAATGAACCTACTCTGGTAGAAGCATTAGATATATTAGTATTGTTCATTTGTACATTTTTTATTTTAGCTTCTTCTATAAATCCGGCTAATCCACCAACTTCTTCTTGTGTTGCATCTATCGTAATATTATCTGCTTTAATATTTTCCATTTCAACATAACTCATTGTTTTTGCAAATGCACCAATCGATTTTTTATTACCTGTTATATTACTTGATTCTATTGTTAAATCAGAAATACGTGCAAATTTAACATTATTGAAAATTGGAACTTTATTACCTATAATTTTATGATTGCCACCTTCTAATTTACCTGCAAAACATCCATCAATGATGGTATCTCCATTGTTGTCAAATTCAGAAAAGTCTATATCATTATCTAAAACATAGTATCCCATTGGATTTTCAGTAATTTTATCGTAAAAGTCTTGTGCATCAGCAATATGAGTTTTGTTAGCACTATTAGTTAATACATCTTCTCTAAAATCATTTGTTACACGTTTCAAATAATGATAATTACTACGTCTAACATTTGTACTTTTTGTTACTTTTCCATCATTATTTTGTGCATCTTCCTTCAATGCTTGCTCATATTCGTCTATTAGTTTATCTGTATCTAAATATGCATTATCCAAATGTTCTTTTATTAAATCATAACGATATGTTTTGTATTTTTCCCATGTCATATCTGGTTTTCCTGTTACATTCCTTATAGCTTCTAAATCATTTTTACTTTTTCCACTATAGTAAGTTACATATCCTCCATCATATCCACCTTCTCCTAACATTTGCCAAGCTGTATATTTTAATCCATGTGAATATGTTCTACCAGTATCATTATGAGGTTGATACCAACGTCTAATGTACATTCCTTCTGCACCATAAGTACCTTCTGCTCTTTTAATTGTGCCATTACTTCCTGGATTTATCATAATTTTATTTTTATAAAGGTCGTTCATATCATGTAATCCACCAAGTTCTTCTATTTTTTCTTTGGTTAATGCCCTCCAACCAACGCTAGTACCTCCATAAAATGCCTGTACACATACCTTAGACTGTTCTTCTGATGACAATCTCAAAAATGCTTGTGCCTCTAAATAATCTAATAAATCTATTGTTTCAAACATCTTTTTATAATAATCTTCAATTTTTTCTGTAGAGTTAATCCTTTCTGTAGTTAAGTTTGTAGTTTTCATTTCATCTACATTAAAGTTATATGTAAGATTGAAGTTTACATCACCATCTCCAAAACCTTGTGCAATATTTCCATCAGGATAATCTTCATCTATTGTCTTTATATTTCCACTTGGTCTACGGCCATTATCTTTTAAGAATAGTTTTACTGCTTGATTATGAGCACTTTCATGACTCCATACACCAGAGAAATTATTTTTGTTGATTGCCTCATAAGTAACCCAGTGTACTTTACCATCTTGCGCGTATGCACCTGATTGTGAAATAGTAGGCCATTCCTCCATTACTTCAAAGAAGTTTTTATTAAATGGATCTTGTGTTTTACCAGTTTTTTCTTGTTCTGAATTACCATTTTTTAAGTTAGGTCTATCCATATGAATATCTGCATATCCATTCATATACTCTGGCTCTATAAAACCAGCTGTTGTAGTATAGAATACCCCAATATAATTTGTTCCAAAGTCTTTTATTCGTTCAAGTAGCGTTTCTCTTTGAGCAGCATCCTGAGGGTCATTAATATATACTCTTTGTGAACCAACCATAAATTGTGTTGGAGTAGATAACATATATCCGGCATTCTCAGGCAATGTTAAAATTGGTAATAAATAATCCTCTTGCTTCTTTAATTGTGTCCACGCACGATAATCTATATTTGAATATCCTTTTGCAGGAACTTCTACTAAGATTCCTTTAAAAGTTTGTGTAAACCAATCATCTTTTGTCTTGTAGTTTCCTAAAACATCTATATTATAATCCATAAAAGAACTTATTTTTGCTATTCCAGTACGATGTGCAATATTATCTCTATAATAATATTTTGTATGAAGGCTACTACGCCATCTGCTTGCTAATAATTCTTTTGTAAGGTTATCCATTCCCATATTGTTGCCATATAGCTCTTTTTTAAATAACATCATATCAGCTATTCTTGCACCATCAACATCTGCATCATACCAACGCATGTAATAATTATATGCAAACATAGTATCTTTTAATTTTTCGCTGTCTATTAATTTGCTTTTTATAACTGCATTAAGAATATCATTTTCAAAAGTTACACTATTTCCTTTTTCATTTTCTAAATAATTTGATACAAACTCAGCTGCCTTTTTCTTTGTTGTTTCATCAAAATAGTCTCTATAAATACGTCCTCCATACTCTACAGTTGCAATACTCTCTAAATCAGTTTTATAATCTAAACCTTCAATATATTCAACTAATTCTTCAACTATTTTAGTATTATTTTTCATAATATATTTATTATAATTATATTCTATATTTAGTTTGTCAATGGTATATGATGCTACATGTCCATAGAAATCTTTAAATGTAACTTCATAGTCTTTGGTTGTTCCATCTGTAAATATTATTTTGATAAAACTAATGTCTTTATAATTTTCATCTTCTTCCTTAATTGATACCAATAGTTTATGAGCTTTATTATATGGTAAAACTGTTTTTACAATTTTAGTATTAAGTATGTCATCTTCGCCTATTTTGTTTCCATCAAGTACCAAATA
>CANQHH010000103.1 GCA_947623615.1 uncultured Clostridia bacterium
TCATCTGAAAATCTTGTTCTTATTCCTCTACCATTTTCCTCATGCCACCAATGTTCTACATCTCCTTCTATAAATTGATGTTTACTATGTTTTATTATTTGGTTTCTTATTAGTTCTGGCTTAATATATTTTAAACATATAGTATCTTGCAATTGGTCTCTAAAACCATATGCTCCTCCTGATTGATAATATCCGCTTCTTGCTAGTAACCTTGAACATATTGTTTGATATATACTCCAACCATTAAGCATTATATTAACAGATTCCAATGGCGTATTTACCTGCAAATTTCCTATTAAATCTTTCCAATATTTTTTCTCTTTTTCATATTCTCCAATAGCATTATTTATATTTGTATATTGATATGCCTTATCTTGACATTCCAATATACTCTCTTCAGCTCCAAGTGTTATAACTATATCTTTCCTTTCAAGTGCATCTAAAGAAATATTTATTTCAATTCCAATCATTGCATTTTTTCCTATTGAATCTTGTCTATCTAATTCCAATTTATTTATTCCATCTGGATTTGTGATATTCCCTTTTCCTAAAAATCCAAACTTATCACCTGTATATGATTTTATTTTTTCACTGCATGAAACATAGAGAATTGTATTCCTTTCGTTTTTGGTTGTATTTTGAAGCATAATTAAATTTGTATTTTCTTGATATTCCAATTTTAAAAATCCTTTGGATTTTATTTCATCTTCATCAATTACAGGTTTCACGTAATAAATCAATTTCAAGTTTTTTCTAGTTGGTTGTTTGTTTTCCAGATGTAAAATTTGCACTTTCACAGAATCATTCCTTGGAACAAACATATCCAAAGTTTGCACAATTCCACTACTTGTATGAGAATATTTACTATACCCAAATCCATAAGTTATATAATAATCATTATTATCTGGGGTTGGGTTTAAACCCAATGACCATATTATACCTGTTTGCATATCTTTCATATATATAATTTCAGAAGGTACATCTATTACAGGATTATTATTCCATGCAGTTAATCTATTTAATCTGCTATTTCTGTACCATGTATAACCACCCATATTTTCTGTAACAACAGTTCCAAATTTTTCATTTGCCATTATATTACTCCATACAGTTGGAAGTCTATCATTTTTATTAACTCTAATCAAATATTCTTTTCCATCTTCTGAAAATCCGCCATATTCATTATAGTATTTCAATTTATCTGTTTGAAGAATTGACGCATTATTCTCTTCTGTATATATTTCTGTTTTTACCTCATCTCCTATTTCTTTGCATTTTTCTATATACTCTTCCTCAAAATCTTTTAATTGCCTTTCTACACTTCCTAAACTTGCATTAATGTATAAATTTGCTCTATATTCCAATATTCTTTTTTGCTTTTTATCTAAATTATTTAATACAAATATTCCGCTCTTTATATTTTGCATATAACTAATGTTTCTATCTAAAATAGCATTTTGTATCTCTTCTGCTACATAATTCTCATAATTCTTTTTTTCATCATTAATTACAACCAAGTCTATTAATATATTTTTCACCCTAAAATACTCATACGCTTTTATTAATTCCTTTACAACATATATATCACTTGCATCTTTTATTGATACCAATAAAATTGGTAAATCTCCTGATATTCCGTATTTCCATAGTTCTGAAACGTCGGATTTCTCTATATTTTTATATTTACCTATAACCATTTTCAATGGATTTTGAAATATCAAATACCCCAAAATTTTCTGATATAATTCTATATCTTGACCTGTTACTCCTAAATACATATTTTCTGCTTGTACTTTTGCTTTTGCAAGCTCTAAACATCTTTCAATCTTTTCGTCATTCATACAATCTTTTACTAATTTAATAGATTGTTCCCTATCTTCTGATATTCCTATTATTAAACTAAATTTTACACTTTCACCAGGTTTTATCATAACAGTTCTTTTTATTGCTATAATTGGATCAGTTGTAAGCCCTATTTTTTTATTAAGAGGTAATTCATTTTCTACTGCTTTTGGTAAACATATATTACCTCTTCCCACAAATTTATCTTTATCTATTTCATATTCAAGTTCTCCAATTGTATCTTTTTCTGTATATAAATTAACTGCTAAATAAATATCTTTCTCATCTTTATTTCTATGATTTCTTTTAACTAAAATTGTATTTGTATCTTCTAAATATTCATAACTCAAAAATAAATTATTAAATACTTTATGAGAATAATCCTGTTCTTTACTAGACAATATCGGCTCTATCATACTTGTAATTTCTATTACTTCATCTAAATTACCATTGTTTTTTAATTCTATATTTCTTATCTCTACTGGTTCATTTGGTATAATAAATATTTTTGTTGTGGTTTCTATATCTCCATCTTGTCTTACAAATTTATTCTTATCTGGCGAAAAGCATGCTGTATATTTATCCGCTTCAGCCAAATAACTCATACTCGCAGATGTCCAAATTCTTTTTGTTTTTATGTTTTTGAAATAGAAAAATATTCCTTGCTCTTCATCATCTGTTTCTTTATATCTATTAATAAATATATCTTTATATTTACTATAGCCCTTCCCTTTTTGATCTATAACTATAGTATAATCATCATTTGCAATGACATTAATTGGATTTAATTTTTGATTTATTTTATTATATTCTCTCTCAGAATACACGTCATAATCTATAGGTTTTATTTTTTCAACTTTTTCCTTCTGCTCTTTTGTAATTATTACATTTTGTGGCATTCTTTCTTCTAATAATATCTCTATAGCTTTTAGCTCTGGATTATTCATAAACCTTTTTTGCAAAATACTGTTATTAAACAAATTATTTATTGATAATAATATCAATCCTTGATGATGAGCCATATATGTTTTTACAACCTCATATTGCTTATCTCTTTTTAATCTGTTAGGAGTATAATCTATTGATTCATAAAACCCATATTTTCCATACATTCCTTGTTTTTCTAGCACTTTCAAATTATCAACTACCTGTTTTGGTATTTCATTTATTGCTAAAATACATCCATATGAAGATACAACCATTTCATCTGCTAATCCTCTTTTTATTCCCAACCACGGAATTCCAAATGCTTTATACTGATAATTATTATTCAAATCTCTTAAGTTAAATGCAGATTCAGAAATCCCCCATGGAATTTTTAGTTTCTTAGTATATTCAATCTGACTCATAATTGCAAATTTAACAGATTCATCAATTAAACTTCCTTCAATTTGTGGAATATTTACACTCGGCATTAAATATTCAAATGCTGTACCAGACCAAGAAATTAATCCCTTATATTTATTTAATATAGTCAAACTTCTGCTTAAACTATACCAATGTTTTGATGGTATTTCCTTTTTAGCAATAGCAATCAAACTGGTTTGTCTTGCTTCTGAGGCCAATAAATCATAATATGATTTTGTCAAACTATTTTCCTCGACATTATATCCTATTGAAAATATTTTATTTTCTTCACTATATAGATATTGGAATTTTGTATTATTTATAATTTCAGTTATTTGACTTATCATAATTTCAATTTGCTTTAATTTTTCTGGATTGTTTTCCACAGTTTCCACTTTTATTTCCTCTAAAAACTGTTTTAATACATATAAATATCCTATAAAATTACCACTATCAACAGTTGATACATATTTTGGAACTAATGGTTGTAATGTTTCTATATTGTACCAATTATATAAATGTCCATTCCACTTAGATAACTTTGAAACTGATTCTAGCATTTTCTGTATTAAATTTAAAGTATCATCTAAATTTTCATATCCTAAATCATAGCTTGAAACAACTGCAAGTAACCCTAATCCAATATTTGTAGGAGATGTTCTATACACTACTTGAGGTTGCCTATCTTCCTGATAATTGTCTGGTGGTAAGAAATTTCCTCTTTGCACAATATTATCCTTAAAAAAGCTCCATGTTTTTCTTCCTATTTCTTTTATATATTCTTTATCCTTTGTATTTATGTTTTCTATAACTTCTTTTTTCTTTTCACTCACACTTATATAGTACATAACTAATGGAGCTAAAACCCACAATAACGACAAAATCAGTAATAAGATATTTGGATATATAAATGTTATTAAAATTCCAAGTACACCTAATATTAAGTTTGGCAACATATTTAAAAAATATGATTTAACATCGTTTTTTGATTTTTTCTCAGCTTCTTCTGATGTTGTCCATTCCAATAAATGCTTTTTACTAATAAACATTCTATAAATAGTTCTACATATTGCATCTAACATCATATATGCTTTATCTGGTAATATAGCTATTTCTAAAATCCATCTTATAATACTTGCTCTAATTCCTTCTATTTGTTTTGTAAATGTTTTTTGTACTATTTCACCAGCGTTTCTAGATATAATTCTATTAATTATTTGAATAAAAGATGATGACATTATAGCTATTAATAATATTATTACAACTGGCCATGTTTTAGCTTTGTATATATAATTTATTAAAATTATATATACTAACGAAATTAATATTATTGGATATAATATACATCTTGCTAAATTATCTAATATTTTGTATTTTGAAATAAAATTTAATGGATTTAATTGTAACTTATCTTTTCCATTTTTTATTCTGAATTTTAGCCATCTTAAAATTTGAATATCCCCTCTTGTCCATCTATGAAGTCTTGTTTTAAAACTATTATATGAACTTGGATATCCATCCATAAGAATTATGTCAGATACTAAACCACATCTCAAATAGTTACCCTCCAGCAAATCATGACTTAATACTGTATTCTCTGGAATTTGATTTTTTAGTATTTCTGAAAATACTTTTACATCATATATACCTTTTCCTGTAAAAATTCCTTCTCCAAAATTAT
>CANQHH010000104.1 GCA_947623615.1 uncultured Clostridia bacterium
AAAATGGAATAGATATGAAAGATCATTTTTCATGGCATGAAGATTTACCATACACATATCCGCATTGGGCATATGATTTAGCATCATATGAAATATATAATTTAGGAGAACAAGTTGGAATCGGCGGTTTTTCAGCTTTATATATAACCACAATTTGTCTAACGATGATTTTAGGAGTGCTGATTTATTTTGTATCAAATAAACTTGGAAAAAATCAACTGGTATCCTTATTTGCAACTTTTGGAATACTATTTTTGCTAAAAAGTTTTATTGCGGCAAGGGCACAGTTGGTAACATATATATTGTTTATATTGCAAATTTTGTTTATTGAACAGTTTATTGAAACAAAAAGAAAAAGGTATGCAATTGGACTGATAATTATACCTATTATTATTGCAAATGTTCACTCAGCGGTGTGGCCATTCTATTTTGTACTTTTTATACCATATATTGTGGAGTATATTATTGCAGTAATAGTCGACTCTAAATTTTGGCATAAAATTAGAATCAAGTGGTATAAATATAGAGTTAAAAGATTATCATTAAAAAAGGATGAAAAAAGAAAAGATAAGATTAAATTACAAATTGATAAGTTAACAAAAGCGATAGATCAAGTTCAAATTAAATTAGAAAAATCAGAAGTACAAACACAGGCAAGAAGAGCCAATCCATACAGATTAGAACTAAGAAAAGAAAGTGCTGTAAAGTGGTTAATTGTAATAATGATAATATGCGTTTTTACAGGTTTACTTACACCTTTGAAAGACGTACCATATACATATCTTTTCAAAACTATGCAAGGTAATACAATGGACAATATAACTGAGCATTTACCACTTACTTTAATTGATCATAAAGATGTAATGGTAGCGTTTGTATTGTTTTTAGCTATTTTAATATTAACTGATACAAAAATAAAGTTAAGAGATTTATTTATGCTAGCTGGTTTAACTTTGTTAACATTTATGTCGAGAAGACAGATATCAATGTTTGTAATTGTTTGTGGATTCATATTTGTTAAATTAGTTGTGAGCTTATTAAATAAATATGATAAAGATGGAAGCGATAAATTAATAAAGGAAATGACTAGATTTCTAGGGATGACTTTAACAATATCACTTGTATTATTGATTAGTTTTTATTTATACAGAGGAAAAATACATGGTAAATATATATATGAATCATCATATCCTATAGCTGCAAGTGATTACATTATAGATAATTTAGATTTAAAAACAATGAGGCTATTTAATGAGTATAATTATGGAAGTTACTTATTATATAGAGGAATACCTGTATTTATAGATTCAAGAGCAGATTTATATACGCCAGAGTTTAATGGAACAAAAGGCGAAGATCATAAATATAAAGGAAGGGATATATTTAGTGATTACATAAGTGTGTCATCTATAACAGCATATTATGAAACCAAATTTGAAAATTATGATATTACACATGTTATTACAAAGAAAAATTCTAAGCTGAATATGTTTTTATCAAGAGATGACAAATATAAAGAATTATATAGAGATGATTATTTCGTTATATATGAAAGACAAGGAGATTAGATGGAACTGTGAATAAAATAGTTGTGGAAAATGAGAATATACGTTTAGATGTATATGTAGCAGAAAAATGTAAAGAATTATCAAGAACTATGATTCAAAAATTAATAGAAAATGGAGAAATTAGTGTAAACGGACTTAAAAAAAAGATATCATATAAAGTGCAATTAGGGGATGAAATAATAATTAATATTCCAGAAGTTAAAGAAACTGATTTAAAGCCACAGGATATACCACTAGAGGTAATATATGAAGATAATGATATTATTGTAGTTAACAAACCTAAGGGATTAGTTGTCCATCCTGCAAATGGAAATCCTGACGGAACACTTGTAAATGCTATCTTAGCTAAATGTAAAGATAGTTTATCAGGAATTGGACGGAGAATTAAGACCAGGGATTGTACATAGACTAGATAAAGATACTTCTGGAATAATAATTATAGCTAAAAATGATAATGCTCATATTAACTTAAGTAATCAAATAAAAGATAGACAAGTTAAGAAAATATATATTGCTTTAGTTAGAGGAGTGATTGGCGAAGATGAGGCAACAATAGATATGCCTATAGGTAGAAGTACTAAGGATAGAAAAAAGATGGCAGTTGTTAAAAATGGAAAATCTGCTGTTACTCATTTCAAAGTTATAAAAAGATATCCAAAATATACATTATTAGAAATAAAAATAGATACTGGTCGAACTCATCAAATAAGAGTGCATTTAGCAGAAATAGGTCATCCAGTAATCGGAGATGTTGTATATTCCAATGGAAAAAATGATTTTGGAGTAGAAGGTCAGATGTTACATGCAAAAAGTTTGGAATTTAAACATCCGGTTACAGGAGAACAAATGCATTTAGAAGCGGAGTTACCAAAGTATTTTACAGAGATTTTAGAGGGGGAAGAAATTGGAAGAGGTTAGATTACAAAAATTTTTATCTAATAATGGAGTATGTTCCAGAAGAAAAGCTGAAGAGTATATATTAGATGGAAAAGTTGAAGTGAATGGAGAGGTTATTACACGATTAGGAGTAAAAATAATTCCAGAAAAAGATGAAATAAAATTTGAAGGAAAAGTAATAGAAAATAAAGAAAACAAAAAGGTATATATATTATTGAACAAACCTATAGGGTATGTAACGACAACTAAAGATCAATTTAATAGAGAAACTGTAGTGGATTTGATTGATATTAAAGAAAAAGTTTTGCCTGTAGGTAGATTAGATATGTATACCTCAGGGGCGATTATTTTATCAAATGATGGTGAGTTTATATATAAAGTTACACACCCAAAATATGAAATTGAAAAAACATATAATGTTACAATAAAAGGAAAAGTTGAAAAAGAAGAAATTGAAAAACTTAAAGATGGTGTAGAAATAGAAGATTATGTTTCAGGAAAAGCAAAGGTTAGGATATTAAAAATAGATGATGAAAAAGATATATCAAGAATAGAAATAACAATACATGAAGGAAAAAATAGGGAAGTTAGAAAAATGTGTAATGCTATAGGAAAAAAAGTGTTAGCATTGCATAGAGCAAAAATAGGAAACATAGATGTAAAAAAATTAAAGTTAGGTGAGTGGAGATATTTAACACAAAACGAAATTAATGATTTATTAAAGTAAGAAAGGAAAACACTAAAGATGAATTTAATAGATAATAATGAAAATCAGCAAGAACTAAAAGAGGGAATGATTGTAGAAGGAGTGGTAAAAAGCATTCAGCCATACGGGGCTTTTATAGAATTGAAGAATGGAGAGGTAGGATTATTGCATGTTGAGAATATATCAGTTGCTAGAATTAAAACTCCTGCAGAAAGATTCAGTATTGGACAAAATATAAAAGTTGTGATAAAATCAATAGAAAGCGATACTGGAAGACTTGTCTTTTCATATAAAGAGTTATTGGGAACATGGCAAGAAAATGCAAAATTATTTAATGAGGGAGACATTGTAACAGGAATTGCGAGAGAAACAGAAAAAAATAAAAATGGAATATTTATAGAATTAAGACCAAATTTAGTTGGACTTGCAGAATACAAGCCTAATATAGAGTATGGAAAAAATGTTATTGTTAATATAAAAAGGATTATTCCAGAAAAAAAGAAAATTAAATTAATTATTATATAATAATTTAAGGGAGGCGTAAATTATGGTAGAAGATAACCAAATTAAAGCTGTTGTATCTCCGTTTGCAGTTAGAGAGGGAGAAATTAAAACATTTGATGGGAAAGATGGATATGTTTCTATGAATCAAATAATACATAAGATTAATATAGGACATATTAATGAATTGCATTTTCATATATTAGAATTAGTAAATGAATTTGAATTTATAACATCAAGACAATTATTTCAAATGTTAGAATGGAAGGGAATAGAAATTCCTTCACAAGATAAATTAAATAATAAATTGGATCAATTGGTAAAATCTAAAATATTAACAAGATACTATTTTTCAGGAGAAGACGGAAAGGGTATATATAGAATTTATTGCCTAGAGAAAATGGGTAAATATTTATTAAATTCTAGAGGTAGTGAATGTAAATGGCAACCAACAGATAATACGAAGCCAGTAGCAATGATTAAGAAAAGATTAGCAGGAAATCAAACTATTATAGCATATTTAAGAAAGGTTAAGGCTTTTGAATCATATAATGTTAAACCAGCTATTACAGCAAAACAAATAGGAAAAACATTTAAGGCAACTGGTGGAAGTGTAAAGCTTACTAAAAATAATAAATCAATAGAATTTATATTTGAAGTTATCAGAAGAGAAGAAGAATGGCAAAAGAAGTTAGTGGAGAGAATGAGATTGTATAAAGATTTTTATGACAATTATCAAGTAATGGATTCTGGATTTAGCTCTATGCCACAATTAATTATAATATGTGAAGATGAAAAACATATGGCAGAAACATTCAAGGAAATTGTTGTAAATCAATTGGAAATAGATAAAATAAAGTTATATTTTTCTACAGACTTAAGACAAAATGAGGAAACTTTAGCCAAAACTTTGGTAGAATTTAAAATTGATGAATCAACTGGTAAATATAAAATGGAAAATGTTGAGATTAAATTATTAGGAATATAGAGTCACATGTGCAAAATTGCTTCGTAATTATTGCACGGTTCAATGTAGCTTAAAACCTTGTTGTATAGAAAAAGGGACTTTTGACAGCCCCTTTTTATTTTTGTGGAATAAGAAAATTTCTTTGAAATGTAAAGTTTGCTAAGCAAGTCCTGTGCATAAAGCTAATGTAATTTTCCTATTCTTTTTTATTCTTTTTTAAATCATAAATT
>CANQHH010000105.1 GCA_947623615.1 uncultured Clostridia bacterium
CCTTCATTTTTCATTATAATTGCTGAAGTTGGACATACTTTTGCACACACTCCACAACCTTTGCAATAATCATAATTGAAATCTTCTCTTTTTTGTTCTTTATTAACTGGTATTGCATCATCTGGACATACTGGGAAACACAAACCACATTGTATACATTTTTCTTTAATATATATTGGTTTTATACTTCTCCAATCTCCTGTTTTAAATTCTAAAGCATTTCCTGTTTCATATATATTTCCACCTATTGTCATTTTACATGCAGGCGTATTTTTATCTATTTGTGACATTTCCTTCACCTTTCTTTCTTATTTTATACTTTTTTTATTGATTTCAAAGCAAGTTCCAAAGCCTTCATATTTCCTTCAATTACTTCTGGCTTTTTAGCAAATTTATGTTTAAATGAACCTTGCATATCATTTATAAATTCTTGCTCATCCATTATTCCACTTACTTTTACTATTGCCGCAAGCATAGGTGTATTAGGAAAATATTTTCCTAAAGTCTCCATAGATACTTTTCTTGCATCTATTGTATAAATTTCACCTTTATAGCCTTTTAATACACTTCTTAAATAATCTTCTGTTTTTGTTGTATTAATTACAATCGCACCAGTTTCCTTTAATCCTGATGTTACATCTACACATTCTAAAAGAGTGTCATCTACAACCACAACATAGTCAGGTTCATATATATTGCTATGTATACGAATAGGTTTATCACTAATTCTGTTATATGCTGTAATTGGTGCTCCCATTCTCTCTGGTCCATATTCAGGGAAACCTTGAATATATTTTCCAGTATTAAATGCTGCATCTGCTAATAATAAAGACGCAGTTTTTGCACCTTGTCCACCTCTTCCATGCCATCTTATTTCTACCAAATTACTATCCATTAATAGAAAACCTCCTTTTTTATTGATACATAAAGTATATTCCTTTTGCAAAATATAGTCAATAGAATTTATGTTCAAAATTTAAAAAGTGGTAAGTATTTGAATTTAATTCAAATTTTACTTACCACCTTTTTATGCTTTTTTCTTGGCAGGCAATCTAATTACTACTTCTGTTCCTTTTCCTACCTCACTTTTTATATCTATACTTCCTTTGTTTTGATTTAATATTTCTTTTGCTATTGAAAGTCCTAAACCAGTACCTCCCATTTCTCTTGTTCTGGCTTTATCAACTCTATAAAACCTTTCAAATATTCTTGATAAATCTTCTTCTGGTATTCCTATTCCATTATCTATTACTTTAATATATGCATCACTATATACAAAACCAACATACACCTTTATAGTTCCATTTTCAGGTGTGTATTTGACCGCATTTGATAAAATGTTTAATACTACTCTTTCTATACCATCTTTATCAGCTTTTACCGGTGGAACACTTGCAGTTACAAAACATTCTATATTATGATTCTTGCTTTCAATTTCAAATTTCAATTTTTCTTGGCATTTCTTTACTAATTCACCTAAATCAAATTCTACCTCTTCTGCTTTTATCTGCTTACTATCATACCTTGAAAGCGTTAATAAGTCTGAAACTAATTTTGCCATTCTTCTGGCTTCTGATGATATGACATTTAGGAATTTTGTTTGCGTTTCTTTATCATAATCTTCTTCAAGCAAAGTATCTGCATATCCCATTATGGATGTAATTGGAGTTTTTAATTCGTGTGAAACATCTGCAACAAACTCTTTACGCATATTGTCCAATTTAACATGCTCTGTTATATCTTGAATTAATACCATTACTCCTGCAGGTCTGTCATTTTCATCTTGAAATGGTGCAAATAATATATTTACATATCGACCTCCAACATTTTTTCTTTGTTCAGATGATGTCCAATTTTCTAGATATATTATTTTTTCCATATTAATATCTATCTGTAATTTCTTGAATATCTTATCAAATGTATCTTCTTTGTCTGTTATACTCAATAAACTTTTAGCTGCTAAATTTATATGTATTATCTCTCCTTGCATATCAAACGCAATAATTCCATCTGTCATATGCAATAATATTGTTTCTATTTGCTTTTTCTGTCTATTTAATTCATTTATATTCTCTTCTGATGCAACTTTTTCTGCACTTTTAATTAATTTCTTCATCGGAGATGATAATATCTTTGATGCAAGAATTCCTACAAGTACAGATACAATCGAATATATAACAAATGCTATTGTCATCGCTATTTTAGTATTTTTTACTTGAGAATTAATTAAATTCATAATATCTGGCTGACTTGAATTTACTGCCTCTAATTGATTTAGCATTGCCATATATCCTATACCTAAACCAGATATCAATATTACTCCTAATGCGAAAAACATTAGGACTACTTTTATTTGCATATTTTTATTCATAATGTTTCCCCTACTTTGATGATAAATAATATCCTACACCTCTTTTGGTAATTAGAATTTTAGGACTTGATGTATCATTTTCAATCTTTTCTCTAATTCTTCTTATTGTAACATCTACTGTTCTTATATCTCCATAATATTCATAGCCCCATACTTTTTCTAAAAGTGCTTCTCTTGTTACAACTTGACCTGGTTGGTTTGCTAAATATTTCAAAACTTCAAATTCTCTTAAAGTTAAATCTATTACTTTTCCTCTTACCTTTATTTCAAATTTATCTAAATCTAATTCTAATTCACCTATTTGAATAACATTTCTATCCATTTCTTCTGTTGTATTTCCTTTTTGCATTTCGCTCGTTGCTTTTGATGCAAGCTCTACTTTTCTTAAATTAGCTTTTACTCTCGCTACAACCTCTCTTACACTAAATGGCTTTGTTATATAATCATCTGCTCCTAATTCAAGTCCTAATATTTTGTCTATTTCTTCGCTTTTTGCAGATATCATAATTATTGGGATATTCATTGCATTTCTTATCCTCTTACATACTGTTAATCCATCTACTTTAGGCAACATTATATCTAATAAAATTAAATCTGGCTTTTGCTCAAAGGCCATGTTAACTGCTGTTTCTCCATCATTTGCCTCTAATATGTTATATCCTTCTTTTTTTAAATGATGGCATAACAAATCTACTATTGTTTTTTCATCATCAACTATTAATATTGTTTTCTTTGAGGAATCAAAATTACTCTCTTCCACAGAATTCCCACCTTTCTATTTCTCAGTTTATATTACATGCTTAGTGTTTTCTGTTTTTACACATTATATTTATATCACAATAAAGCCAATTGTACAAGTGTTTTCATTTATTTTTCCAATATCTTTCCAACACTCTTAACCAATTTCGCCACATTATTTTATCAAGTTCTTTTTCAGTAAATCCCTCATTTTTCAGTTCTTTAACTAAAATATCAATATTTTTTGTTCCTTTTATGTCTTCTAACATATCTTCTTCTGATACTCCATCAAAATCACTGCCTATTCCTACATAATCTATACCTACTAAATCCTTTATATATCTTATATGCTTTACTACATCTTTAACATTTGCCCTTTTCTTACTATTCAAAAATGGACTACAAAATGTTATTCCTACAACTCCTCCCATCTTAGCTATTTGCTTTATTTGATCATCTTTCAAGTTTCTTGGATGATTACATATTTTATATACACACGAATGTGTTGCAACAACTGGTTTCGTGCTTTCCTTTATCGTATCCCAAAATGTTTTTTCTGACGCATGTGATACATCTACAATTATATTTTTATTATTTAATTTTCGTATATATCTTTTTCCCAATTCTGTTAGACCTGTATCTATAGTCTCTAAAGCCCCTGTTCCTAGTTCATTACTATAGTTCCACACTATAGACATAACTCTCATTCCTTTTTCATACAAGAAATCTATATTTTCTAATTTTGAACTTATTATACTTCCATTTTCAGATGTTAAAATTACTCCTATTTTATTTTTAGCCATTACCTTTTCTATATCAGAATATTCATATATTTGCACAATTTGATCTTTAAATTTGTTTACCTGTTCATCAAATTTCTCAATTACTCTGCCTGCCGTTTCAAATCCATTTATTGCTTCTTCTGGTGATATATATACTGCCATCATTTGTATCATTGGTTTCTTAGCATCTCTTATGTTAAATTTTAATATTTCATCTTCTATTGTTAATCCATTTTTATATGCATATTTTATAGTATCACAATGACTATCTATAATCATCATTTATCACCTCTATACTTATTATGCTTATTTTATAAATATATGAAAAAAAAAGACACCCCTTGAAAAGGGATGCCCCGATTGACGAGCCTTAAAAAGACTCATCGATCTTTTCAACCGCCTTATAGCAAAGGTAGCCTAACCCTGCTGCTATCAGGCTCTTTACTATAAAAGTAATCGGATTTTCGCACTCGCCTATGAATACTATTACGCACATAGCGAATACTACCTTCAGCAGGAACGAAATCACTTTCATTCCTACTGCAAACCAGAGCTTATAGCCCTGATTAGTTTTTTGGCTACGGACGAAATTCCGTCCATCTCTCGTCGTTTCAATTCTCATAATGTCCTCCTTGTTTCCTTGTTTAAAACGACTGCAACTTATATATACTTATATTATACCACTTTTATCGCTTTTTGTCTAATTTTCTGGCAATTTTAGCAAACTGTTGTATGGTCAAATTCTCACCTCTTACATTTAAAGGTATTTCCAATTCTTCTAATAATAGCTTTCCTTCTTCTTTATTTTTTAATATTCCACCATTTACCAGCCCATTTAACAATGTTTTTCTTCTTTGCATGAAGCTTGCTTTTATTATATTAAAAAACATCTTTTCATCACTAACTTCTACTACTGGCATATCTCTTATGTTTAATTTTATTACTTCTGAGTCTACTTCAGGAGATGGTATAAAACTC
>CANQHH010000106.1 GCA_947623615.1 uncultured Clostridia bacterium
AACACAAATAATACAAATAACACAACAAGTAAGAAAAAGAAGCCAAGTAAAACAGATAAACCAAGTGGTTCAAATGACAAAAATAAACCAAACACTCCAAGTAAGCCAAATACCCCAAATACTCCAAATACTCCAAGTGAGCCAGATGAACCAAGCACACCAAGTACTCCAGATACTCCAGACGAGCCAAGCAAACCAGAAGAAGAACAATATTCGTCAGTAATAGGAAGTACAACGGTAAGTAATCTTACACCTGAAAAGGGAGAAGAAATAACATTAGATTTATATATAGATGTAACTCCATATACTGAAATTAAAGCTGTTGAAATTGAAGGAAAAACATATAAAGTAGCAAAGATTAAGGATACTCCTGTAAGGCTAGCAAGTATTGTACCAGTAAAAGCAATTGCAACCAATATAGCTAATGGAAAAAATAATCATTATAGTGTAACAATACCAGCTCCAACAACAGCAGGCGTTCACGATATACATATTACAAAGGTAGAATTAGACAATGGAAAGAAAGTTAATGTAGACTACATTGTAAAAGTTGACGTGTTAAAAGATGCACCTAAAGTAGAAAGCTTTAAAGTAGATGGTAAAAAGACTGTACCAGAAGTTAGCTTTGAGTTTATAGATCCAGATGGAGCTTTAAAGGAAGCAAAATTTGTAATAAAAGATGAGAAGGGAAAAGAAGTTTTCTCATCAAAAAATATAAAAGTTGGATATAATTCATTTGCGGTAGAGTTGGAAGATGGAAACATATATCATTATGATCTTGAAATAGATTATGATTTAGATCATGATTATTTTAACAAAGGTGAAGCTGAAAATTTTGAGATTAGTAAAGATTTTATAGATACATTATTAAGCAATAAAGATGGAGATTTAAAATTTACAGCACTATATGGATTTACAAGTAAAAATATGGAGCTTTCGTCAAAAGTATCAAGTGATAGTGAAATGGTATTATCATTTGAAAATGGTGAGGACTCATATTATGATGTTAAGTCTGTAGTTATAAATGGTAAAGAATATAACGTAGTAAAAGAGAATGGAAAATATATAGTAAAAAATATAGAAAAAGGTGGAAAAGGAAATAATACTGTTACTGTAGAAAGAATTATACTAGAAAATGGAGAGGAATATGAAATAAATGAAAAATATGATTATACATATTTAAGAGATGTTCCAATATTTGGAGATAGCATTAAATCAGAAGTAAGTGATTCAAAATTAAAATTAACTCTAGATATAGATGATCCAGATAGTACATTAAAAGATATAACAGTATATTTAACAGATGAAAATGGAAATACAGTTGCAAATAAAACTTTAAAAGGAAATGAAAATTACGTTGAATTTGAGTTAAATGAGTCAGGAAGATATAAAGCAAGAGTTGAATATACATACGAAGTTGAAAAAGGAGTAGAGCAAACTGGTTCAAAGGAATATACTGATACATTTGGCTTACCAATAAAAATGACAATTGTATCTGGTAAATTAACAAAAGCTACAGGAGAAGAAATCGAAAAATATGTTGAAAAATCTGAAGAATTAATAGAAACATTTACAATTCAAACAAATACAAAGGAAAAAATAACATATATAACAGTAAATGGAGTAAAATGTCAAGCTACAGAAAATAAAGATGGAACATATACAGTAAGGTTTAATGCACCAGATAAGACAGGTGAAACAAGTATACAAATTTCAAGTGTAGAATTTGAAACTAGTGGAGATGTTGATGTTACATATTCAACAGATATTGAAGTTTTAAAATCTGAAAAGCCTGTAATAGATGGAATTTCAGTAGTAAAAAGTGGAGATACTCCAGTAGTAGCATTTGTAGTAACAGACCCAGAAAGCACATTTTTGAATGGACATATATTAATTACAAAAACCAGTGGAGAAACAGTGTATGAAAATACATTTGATTCAATACATAATACATCATTCAATTTAGACGGAATAACAATAGAAGATTTTAAAGACTATAATATAAAAATTGAAGTAAATTATGATTTAGATACTGATAATGGAAATGGTAAAAATGAAGGAAAAGTTGTAAAAGAAGATTCATTTGAACTTTTAGGAGATTATACATTTGGAGTAGAAGATTTTATTGTACAAAGCATAGATAAAGAAAACAGTAAAGTTATTTTACAAATAACAACATCTATTACAGAGGGAGCAGAAGATGATTTCTCATTAACTAAAGTTGTAATTAATGATGTAACATATAATGTAATGCCAACAGAAAATAATAAAATATATACTGTAGAAGTACCTTATGAAACAACATCAAAACAAGATTTAATGCTTCAAGAAGCAATAATGAGTGATTCACAAGGATTTGGAATTACTGATAAAAAAGTTACAATATTTAAAACAGCACCAACCGCAGAAGTGTATAGTACAGTATTACGAGATGCAACACAAGATTGGTTAAGAGATATAACAGTATCAGTAAGAATAAACGATATAGATCAAACAATAAAGAATAAAGAATTACATGCACGATTATTAGATTCAGAAAATAAAAAAATAGCTGAACAAAAAACAATAATAGATGAAGAAATTTTACATGATAAGACAACAGAGTTACACTTTGAGAGTGAATTACCATATACAGCAGGAATATATACAGTAGAAGTATATGCAGATTACGATATTGCTGATGGTAATGTATATGATGATGAAACAATAGGAACAGCAAAAGTAACAGCACTAAAATATGCAACAATAGAATCTGTAAAACCAAGCAAAGAATATGTAAATAAAAATGATGAATTTGAAATAATATATGAAATAAAGTCAAATACAGAAGAAGATCCAACAGCTATAGAGATTAATGGACAGGATTATAACCTAACCAAAAATACAGATGGAACATATAAAGTTATAATGACAGCACCGGATAAAGCAGGAATTATGAATTATAATTCTACAAGACTTATATACAGTGATAGCCAAGTATCAGCTCAAAGCTCAGCACAAGTAGATGTATTGAAAAATGTAAAACCTACGGTAAATGGATTGTCTGTAAATGATGATGATTTGGCTAAGCCAGTATTATCGTTTAATTTGGTAGATCCTGAAGATACATTTGTGAAAGGACAAATAACTATAACAAGAGAAGGACAAGAACCTATCACAATAGCTATGAAATCTAAAGATGATACAAACATAGAACTTCAAGATATTCAAAAATCACAAGAATATAATGTGGAAGTTGAAATTACTTATGATTTAGATTCAAATAAAAACAATGAAGAGCATCAATCAACAGAAAAATTAGCAGAAGGAACAATAGAAATTGAAGATAATTATAACTTTGAAATAAGTAATTATAAATTACAAAAAATTGACACAGACAAAAAAATAATTGTATTGGAATTTGTAAGTACTAATGAATCAGAAAAATATGATATAAAATCTGTTATGATAAATAATTCAGAATATCCTGTAGAAAAGGGAGCAGATAATAAATATACAGTAAAAGTACCATATACAGAACCAGAAAGACAAGAATTAGAATTACAAAAAGTTATATTAAATAATTCAAAAGGATTTAGCGATTTTGAATTAGAAAAAGTAATTGTATTTAAAGAAGAACCTAAAGCAACATTAGAAGCAAATGTATCAGAAGATTTGAAAACAATTAGAGCAACATTTGGACTAACAGATAATGAGGTGTTGATACAAGAATTAGAAGTACAATTATTAAATGAAAGTGGAGAAGTTGTAGATACTCAAACAATAAACAGGTTTGCAACAGAAATAGTATTTAATAATAAAAACGATACAGAATATACAGAAGGAAATTATACAATAAAAGTGCAAGCAAATTATGATACGGCTAATGGAGAAGCGGCTGAAAATAAAGTGCTAGTACAGACAAATGCAAAAGTAGCTATAAAAGTAAAATCTGTAGAAGCAAAGCCACAAAATAATTATGTAGCAAAAAACGGACAAATAAAAATAGTATATACAATAGATTCAAATACAGAAAGAGAAGTACAAGACTTTATTATAAATAATGAAGTTGTAGTTCCAGAAAAAACAGAAGATGGAAAATACATGGTGGCAATACAAGCACCACAAAATTATGGAGCTTATGATTGTACATTATCAGAAATTGTATATAAAGAAAATGAAAGAGTTGAAACTACAAATACTGCAAAAGTAGAAATATTAAAAGATAAAATACCATCAATAGATAATTTGTCAGTAAATACAGATGGTGAGAAACCAAAAATATCTTTTACAGTAGTTGATGAAGAAAAAACATTTGTAAGTGGAAAGATAACTGTTACAGATAAAAATGGTGCTGAAATTCAAAATCCAATTACATTTGAAGATTTGAATAATTTAACATTTGATATAGAAAACACAGAGGAATTTGGAACATATAATTTAAAAATAGCTATAAAATATGACTTTGATAGTGACAAAGAAAGTGAAGAAAATCAGGAAGAATTTATAACAGAAAACAGCTTTATGGTACAAAGGCAACATGAATTTGGATTTAGAGATTTAAAAGTAAAACAAATAACAGACAATAAAGTTATTTTAGAGTTTGTAAGTACATTGAAAAAGCCAGAAGGAGATAAATGCGAGCTACAAAGATTGATGATAAATGATCAATCATACGATGTAGAAAAACAAGAAGATGACAAAT
>CANQHH010000107.1 GCA_947623615.1 uncultured Clostridia bacterium
CACCATTTAGTGGCAAATAAAGCATCCATTGCATAGCTTACAGTATATTCAAAAAAGGAAAATATAATAGCAGAATAAATAAATAGTTTTAAATTTTTTCCCTTATATTTACTAAGAAATATAATTAAAATTAATGCTCCATACCCATATATTGGGCAGATAGGACCATATAAAAACCCTCTTTTAGTAAAATGACCTAATTCATAAATGCTATAAAAGGTTTCTAATACCCAACCAAGAAATGAAAATACAAAGAAATATAGTGTTAAAGTTTGTATTCTGCTGAATCTTTTTTTATCTTGATTGTGTTTTTTTACATCAGTTAATTTATTATTAATATTTTCTATTTCCATTTTTTTTCTCCAATAATAGTATAATATATATATTATCAAATTTATTAAAAAAAGTAAATGTAATTAATAAAATTATAATAAAAAGGAGCGATAAATAGATGAAAATACCAGAATTGTTAGCACCAGCAGGTTCTTTCGAAAAAGCTAAAACAGCATTTAGATATGGAGCAGATGCAGTATATTGTGGAACAGGTTCATTATCTTTAAGAAGTAGAGCAGAGGTAAATAATGATGATTTAGCTAAAACAATTGAATATGCACATAGTATAGGAAAAAAAGTGTATGCGACAATAAATATATATGCTTGGGACGAGTACTATGAGGAAATAAAAAAACAAGCCGAAATGCTTAATACTCTAAAAGTTGATGGTATAATTGCATCAGATGGTGGTGTTATAGAAGTTTTAAAAGAATATGCACCAGATGTGGAAATACATGTAAGTACACAGGCAAATACTGTAAGTTATCATTCTGCAAATTTTTGGTATAAAAATGGGGCAAAAAGGGTTATACTTGGTAGAGAAATGAATAGAGAGCAAATAAGAGAAATAATGAAAAACAAGCCAGAAGACCTAGAGGTAGAAATGTTTGTACATGGAGCGATTTGTTTTGGATATTCTGGCAGATGCTTCCTAAGTGATTTTCTAGCATCTAGGAGTGCTAACCTTGGTGATTGTGCGCAAAGTTGTAGATGGGCTTATAATGTTTATGTAGAAGAACATAATAAACCAGGTAATCTTATGCCAGTAGAATATGATGAAAAAGGAACATATATATTTTCTTCAAAGGATTTATGTTTGATAGAAAATCTTCCAGAAATTATAGATATGGGAATAGACAGTTTAAAAATAGAAGGAAGGCTAAAAACGGAATATTATTTAGCCGTAGTAGTAAATACATATAGGACCGCTATTGATAGTTATTTAAAAAATCCAAATGAATATGATTATTCTGTATATTTAAATGAATTAGAAAAGACAAAAACTAGAGGATTAACCAAATTTTATTTTGAAGATAGAAATAATAAGGATTTTCAAGAATATGATGGAAAGCAATATAACCCTAATTATGAGTTTGGTGGAAAAGTAATAAAATATGATGAAGGAAAATCAATTATAGAAATAAAGAATAAGCTAAAAGTTGGTGACACTATGGAAATACTTCTTCCAGGAGAGATAGAGCCTTTTAAATTTGAAATACAAGAGCTTTGGGATACAGAAACAGACGAATCTGTAGAATGTGTTAATCCTGGAAAAGCAGGTCAGAGTATAAAAATGCATCTTCCAATAAAATGTGAAGATGGTTGGATTATAAGAAGAAAAAAATAGAAGAAACATCATGATTATCATGATGTTTTTTCTATTAAACCAGAAATGTAGAAACAAATTATTAGTAGTGCAGTAGAAACTATTCCAGTAATATCAAAACTTAAAGGAACATATAAAACTAGAATAGAGCCTAAAGTAAAGCCAATAATGGAATAAAATGTTTGCATATAAAATTTATTCATTAGATATTTTATAAGATTTAAAAATATAATGCCACCTATTAAAATTCCAATACCAAGAGGAATTAATATATAAACATCCATATTTGCAATTGCAGTTAAATATATGTCATATACACCAAAACACATTAAAATAAGGGTGCTACTAACTCCAGGAACAACTATGCCAATAGACATAAAAAATCCAGCAATTATTAGAAAAATAATGGAAATAGAGCTATGACTATCTATTAAATTGCTAATAGAAATGTTAGAGGATAAGATGTTAGAGGAAATATAGTTTTCTAATAATACAGCCAAAAAACCTATTCCAAAAGCAATAAATGTGTATAAAAAATAATGTAATCTGAACCTGTTTTTAGAATTTATGCTTTTTATTAAAACTGGAACACTGCCTAAGATTAGACCTATAAATGAATATTTAGATTGCATAGGATAATTAAAAAATAAAAATTTTAAAATATTTCCAAATAGCAATATTCCTGTAAAACCACCAAGAGCAAAGGGGAGTAAGTATAAAAAATTCTTTTTAAAATTTGAAAAAATACCTAATACACTTTCAATAATTTTATCGTAAATCCCAAAAATAACACATAGAACTCCACTGCTAATACCAGGAAGTATTGCCCCAGAGCCTATTAAAATACCTTTTAAATAATCTTTTATAAAAGTCAAAACAATCTCCTTTAAAATTATTAGTAATAAATATATATTCTATAATTTTAAAGGATAGAACAAAGAACAAAGCGATCTTTGACCGCCCTTTGTTCTTGCCGATTTGAGTTTGCGAATAAAATAAGCAAATCTCAAAGGCAATAGCGATTATAGCATTATTTTGGAATAGGAAAATCCTTGATTTTTCCTATTCCAAAATAAAAGAGGATAAATCCTCTTTTAGATTAAAATATTATATCAAAATCAACATTTGTAGAAATACCCTTAACTCTACCAGATGAAGAGTATTGCCACATATTGTAATCTCCCTCATAAGTACATGTACTATTGTATTGAGCAACCCAAACTGGATATTTGTCTTGAACAGATGGATCTATTATATTTGTTAACCAGTCTGTACATGAATATATTCCCACATTATAATTATTTTTTTGAATTTTAGTGCAGAAAGTATTTATAATTCCAGTTAAAAGTTCAGTGTCAAGATCTTCCTGGATGTCATCTTCGACATCATACCAAATTCCAAGTGTGGGTTTATATCCTTTAACTAATCTTAAAACATGTTCTGCTTCAGAGTCTGCCTTTTCTAAGGTGTTTGCATAACTATATAAATAAATTCCAAAAGGAATATTTAATCTTTTACATTCTGATATATTTCTTACAAATTGACTATCATCCTGATCAGTTTGATCCATACCATAACCACATCTTAAAATTGCAAATTGAACTCCGTCATTTTTAGCAGTTTCCCAATCAATTTCACCTTGATGTACAGACACATCTATTCCAAACTGTGAACTTAAAGTACCATCTTTTTCAAAGTAATATTTTCTGGTTTTGATTGTTTGTAAACCGGTAAGAGGAACACCATTTTTATAATAATATTTATATCCATATAATGTTCTCCATCCGTGAGACGGTATCCACTTTCTTTATTTTTATAGTATAACTGTATTTCTTGCCAGATACTTTTGCAGTTATTTTAGCAGAACCTTCTTTTATACCGTAAATTGTTCCATTATTTTTGTTAACTCTAGCAATTGATGTGTCACTACATGTATATGTTGTAGGTAATGATACACCTTTTAATTTATATTGATAAGTTGATGATGTTTTTACAGTAATAGAAGAATCACTAAAATATGGTGCTTGTACAGTTACTTTACATGAATATTTTTTTCCGGCAATTTTAGCATAAATTGTTGCGGTTCCTTTTTTTACACCTGTTATTTTACCTTTTGAACTGACTTTAGCTATTTTTTTATTAGAAGAAGACCAGGTAACGGGTTGTGAATTTCCTTTTACTTTTAGGCTATATGTTGTATCCTTAATAATAGTGCATTTTGTAGCACTAAGAGAAGGGGATTCAACACGTATTTTACAAGAATATGTTTTACCAGAAACCTTTGCTTTTATATATGTAGTACCTGTTTTTACAGCAGTAACTTTACCTTTTGAATTAACTTTAGCTATTTTCTTATTACTAGTAGACCATGTTACTTTTTTAGTTGTATTTTTCATTTTTAAGGTGAAAGTTGTACCCTTGATTAACGTCTTGCTTCTATAACTAAGACTAGGAGCAGGTTTTACAGTAATTTTACAAGAATATGTTTTACCAGAAACTTTTGCTTTTATGTAAGTAGTACCTTTTTTTACAGCAGTAACTTTACCTTTTGAACTGACTTTAGCTATTTTCTTATTACTGGTATACCATTTTACTTTTTTAGTTGTATTTTTCATTTTTAAGGTGAAAGTTGTACCTTCGATTAAGGATTTACTTTTACAACTAAGACTAGGAGCAGATTTTACAGTAATTTTGCATACATATTTACGACTACCAACTTTAGCAGTTATATATGCAGTTCCTTTTTTAACAGCAGTAACTTTACCTTTTGAACTGACTTTAGCTACTTTTTTATTGCTAGTAGACCATTTTACTTTTTTAGAAGTGCCTTTTACTTTTAAAGTATATTTAGAGCCTGCAACTAAAGTTTTCTTTGAAGTGTTTAATTTAACAGCTTGGACACTATAGCTAGAGCTAGTTGGAATATTAGTAAATAAAATTGGAACTACAAATGTAAAACAGCTAATAATTAAAATAGAAAATAGT
>CANQHH010000108.1 GCA_947623615.1 uncultured Clostridia bacterium
TTTTCGATAGGAGAAAGTTTTACGAAAATATTGCATTTTTTTAATAGTCTTAAAACTCCGGCATCTGAAAGTTTTTCAATTTGTTTTCCTTCTATAATTGTTTTTGAATTTATTCCAACTTTTTTACATATACATTTTGTAACTTCTAAATTATCTCCGGTTAAAACGATAACACGAATTCCTGCTTTATTTAATTTTTGAATAGCTGATTTTGCACTTTCTTTTGGTGGATCTAAGAAACCTATAAATCCCATAAGAACCATATTTTTCTCATCATCTACGCTAAAATGGTCAGTATCTGGAATTTCATTTTTCTGACAAACTGCAATAACTCTTAAACCATCTTTATTAAGGTTTCTAGATATTTCTTTTATATTTTCTTTTATTTTATTAGTTATAGGTGAAATAGAACCTTTGTAATCTACCATAGTACAAATGCTAAGAATTTCTTCAACTGCACCTTTGGTAATTAATTGTCTTTTGGTTCCATCTGTAACGATTACAGACAAACGTCTACGAGAAAAATCAAAAGGTATTTCATCTACTAATTTATATTTTTCTGTATATTCTTGCATATTATTTTCAAAAGCTCTATTTACAACAGCTTCGTCGATATTTCCTCGTATACCAGTTTGAAAATATGAGTTTAAAAATGCGTGTTTTAAAATTCTTAAATCTTCTTGTCCATTTATATCTAAATATTTTTCTAAAACTATTTTATCCTCAGTAAGTGTTCCGGTTTTGTCAGTACATAAAATGTTGATAGCGCCAAAGCTTTGGATGGAGTCAAGTTTTTTTACAATAGTTTTCTTTTTGGACATTCTAACAGCACCTTTAGATAAACTAGATGATAGTATAACTGGAAGTAGTAGTGGTGTTATGCATATAGCTATAGCTACAGCAAATGTGAAAGCTGTTACAGTATTGTGTTTATTAACATTTAATACAAATACTATAGGAATAAGTATAAGCATAAAACGGATTAATAATTTACTGATATTTTCAATTCCAGTTTGAAATGCTGATTTTGGTTTTCCACTTGATAAAGTATGTGCAACTTTACCAAAATAAGTGTCATCAGCAGTTTTTATTACTGCACATTTGGCACTTCCGACTTATAACATTGGTTCCCATAAAACAAATATTTTCTAAGTCAGATATACTGTCAATTTCAGATGATTCACTATTAAATTCAACACTTTTTTTAACTGCATCTGATTCTCCAGTTAAAGAAGATTGTCCAACATATAAGTCTTTTGATTCAAGAACTCTAAGATCGGCAGGGATTAAGCTACCTGCAGAAAGTTTTACAATGTCACCTAAAACAACTTGATTGATAGGAATAGATATTTCTTTTCCATCACGTATAACACTAGTTGTAGTGGCAACCATTTCTTTTAATTTTTCAGCAGCTCTATTAGAATTGTACTCTTCAAAAAATTCAAGTAATGTGCTTGCAGATACTAAAATAGCAATAACGATAATATTTGCATAACTTGGTACTTGTGCAAGATAAACATCAGTGTAATATAGAATACAAGCAATTCCAATTAATATACTATTAAAAGGACTAAAAAGACTACTGAAAAAGTAATTGTACCATTTTTTTGGTTTGGCTTGTTTAACTTCGTTTAAACCATACTTATTAATTCGATTTGTGGCTTCAGATGAGGTTAAACCATCTTCTTTAATATTAAAAGATTTTAAAAATTCTTCTTTGCTTAAAGAACTTTGTCTGCCGTATAATCTCTCAATATTTACATCTTCTTTTGTATTAGCCATTAAAAAATCAACTCCATTTCTTTATAATTTATAGATTAAAAATTAACACTCTCATATTATATCACTTTTAAATTGTAATTCAACAAAAAAATAATATTTTAATGATGACATGAAAAATAAATTGTGTTATACTTTAAACGACTATAGAATATGATAATTGAAAAAATAGTGAGGAGGATATAGATTTGAAAGATAACTGGTATAACCAAAATATTAAAGAGGTTGAAGAAAAATTAAAAACTAATATTGAAAAAGGATTAACTTTAGAGCAGGTTAAAGAAAAACAAGAAGAATATGGATTTAATGAATTAAAAGCTCAAAAGAAAAAAAGTTTAATTGTAAAATTTTTAGAACAATTTAAAGATTTTATGATTATAGTACTGATAATTGCAGCGATTGTGTCTGGAGTTGTTGGTTACATACAAGGAGAAGGAATAACCGATTCTATAATTATTTTAATAGTGGTTATTGTAAATGCAATAATAGGTGTAGCTCAAGAGAATAAAGCAGAAAAATCTTTGGAAGCATTGCAAAAGTTAAGTGCACATGTTGCAAAAGTTTTAAGAAATGGGCAAGTAGAGGTAGTGCAATCAAGAGAATTAGTTCCTGGAGATATTGTTGTATTGGATACAGGAGACTATGTACCTGCAGATTTAAGAATTATAGAGGCAGTAAATTTAAAATCGCAAGAAGCATCACTAACAGGAGAATCTGTACCAGTAGATAAAAATACAGATACAATAAATAAGGAAAAAATAGGAATTGGAGATAGAACCAATATGTTATTTTCTTCTTCACTTATTACATATGGAAGAGGAAAAGGAATAGTAGTAGAAACTGCTATGAATACAGAAGTTGGAAAGATAGCAGAAATCATAAGTGAAACAGAAAAAGCAGAAACGCCTCTACAAACTAAATTGAATAAATTGGGAAAAACATTAGGTATAGCTGCTCTTGTAATTTGTGCAGTAATATTTATAATAGGAATTTTTTATGGTAAAAATCCTATTGATATGTTTATGACAGCCGTTAGTTTAGCGGTTGCAGCAATTCCAGAAGGACTAGCAGCTGTTTCAACAATAGTTCTTGCAATTGGTGTGCAAAGAATGGTAAAAAAACATGCAATTGTAAAAAAGCTTCCTGCTGTTGAAACTCTAGGAAGTGCTACTGTTATTTGTTCTGATAAAACAGGTACATTAACTCAAAACAAAATGACTGTACAAAAGGTATTTTTTAATAATAAATTGTTATCAATAGAAGAAATTAATAATATAGATCCTGAATTAGAAAAATTAGTTTATGTAAGTATGCTATGTAATGATACAAAAATAGGAGAAGATAATAAACTAACAGGAGATCCAACTGAGACAGCATTGGTAGATATGTCTTTCAAATTGAAATTTGATGTAGATACTTTCAATGGTATGGTAAGATGCAAAGAGGTACCATTTGATTCAGATAGAAAGCTTATGACTACAGTTAATAAAATTGGAGATAAATATTTAGTATATACTAAAGGTGGAATAGATGAACTTTTAAGAAGATGTAATAGATATATTATAAATCAAGAAATAAAAGAAAATATTAATGATTATAAAAGTGAAATACACAAAAATAATGAAATGATGGCAACAGATGCATTAAGAGTTTTAGCAATGGCATATAAAGAAATGGATCATGAGCCATCAGATGAAGAAATGAAAAACATTGAAAATGATTTGATTTTCATAGGTATGGTTGGAATGATAGATCCGCCAAGAGAAGAGGTTAAAGCAGCAGTTCAAAAATGTAAAACAGCAGGAATAAAGACAGTTATGATAACTGGTGATCATAAAATAACAGCAGTTGCGATAGCAAAATCATTGGGAATTTTAGAAGATGATTCAGAAGCTATTACAGGTAGTGAATTAGAAGAAATGTCTGATGAAGATTTAAAGAAAAATATCAGAAAATATTCTGTATATGCAAGAGTATCTCCAGAACATAAGGTTAGAATTGTTAAGGCTTGGCAAGCAAATGGAGAAATAGTAAGCATGACAGGTGATGGAGTAAATGATGCTCCAGCATTGAAAACAGCAGATATAGGTTGTGCTATGGGAATTGTTGGTACAGATGTATCTAAAGAAGCTGCTGACGTTATTTTAACAGATGATAATTTTGCAACAATTGTATCTTCTGTAGAAGAAGGAAGACGTATATATGATAATATCTTGAAAGCTATTCAATTTTTGCTTTCAAGTAATGTTGGAGAAATAGTAGTTCTTTTTGTAGCAATATTAATTACTCCATGGTTAAGTAAAGTTTTTGGAATAGATATAAATTTAATTGAACCGTTATTACCAATTCATATATTATGGATTAATTTGGTAACAGACTCTCTTCCAGCTTTAGCATTAGCAGTAGATCCAGCAGAAAAAGATGTAATGAATAGGAAACCTATAAAAAATAAAAAGGGAATATTTACAAAAGGAATGACTTGGAGAATTGTATATCAAGGATGTATGATAGGATTAATAACTTTATTTGCATTCATAATAGGTTTAGCTACTCCAGATAGTAATTTACCAACAGTATATGGAAATGATGGAAAAGCATTATCAAATGAAGAAGTAAAGGTGGAAATAGGTCAAACGATGGCATTTACAGTTTTAGCACTTTCAGAATTAGTACATGTATTTAATGTTAGAAATAATAAAAAATCGATATTTAAAACAAACATATTTAATAATAAAATGTTATGGCTAGCAATTGCAGTTTCAGCAGCATTAATGCTTGTAATACTTGTAGTACCTACATTAAGACAATTGTTTAGTATACCAGTTTTACCATTAAATAACATATTAGAAACA
>CANQHH010000109.1 GCA_947623615.1 uncultured Clostridia bacterium
TATTGTAGCTATCTGTTCATTATTAGTTTGTCCATAAAGAGTTATAATATATAAAACCAAAATTAATATAATTATTTCAGAAATAAAAATGATTATTTTATTTCTATTTCTTTCTGCTATTGCATTTTTACGTTTTAACTCAAATTCATCTAATGTATTTTTATTTTCATTTAAAAACTTTATATAAAATTTATTAAAATCATCCTCTATATTCATATCTTTATACCTATTATTTTTAATTCAATTTCTTTTTCTATTTATTTGTCATAATCATTATTATATTTATATACACTTCCAAAATATAATACACAATTTGGCTTTTTGTTGCCACCTATACCTCTACTAATCTGTGATAGTTTCTTACTTTCAAAACTAAAATTATTAGAATTATAAGAAAATGAAATTTTATACTCTTTTAATATTTTTTCTATATCTTCTTTAGTCCCATCATATAGAATATCTTCTATCTCTAAAATATCAAACATTTTTATAATTCCAACCTTTTTTATAGGATATTAAAATTGGAGCAGGTAGCGAGAATCGAACTCGCGCGACCAGGTCGGAAGCATGGCATTCTACCACTAAATTATACCTGCATTTCATATAAAAAGCTTGAGAATAAAATTCTCAAGCTTTCTTGGTTTTACTGGAGCAGGTAGCGGGAATCGAACCCGCATAGCCAGCTTGGAAGGCTGGAATTCTACCATTGAACTACACCTGCACTTGTGTGGAACATTTATAATTATAAATGTTTCACTCAAATTTGTCAATAGTTTTTTTGAATTTTTTTTTATTTTTTTATTCTTATGCATTTGTTCCCGTTTTTTTAGTGCTTGTTTTTCTTTTTGTAACAGGTATTTTCTTTTTCTCTTCCCTATTATTATTTATAATAATCTTAGGTGGTTCATTATTTTCCACAGTTTCTTTAGTTACAATGCACTTTTCAATTTTAGGATTTGATGGTATTTCATACATGATATCTCTCATAATTTCTTCTATAATTGAACGTAATCCTCTTGCTCCAGTTTTTCTTTCTATAGCTTTATCAACAATCATTTCTAAAGCACCATTTTCAAATTCTAACTCTACATTATCTAGTTCAAATAATTTTTTGTATTGCTTAACTAATGCATTTTTTGGTTTTGTAACAATATCAATCAATGCTTTCTTGTCTAGTTCTTCTAATGTTGCAATTATTGGAAGTCTACCTACAAATTCTGGTATCAAACCAAATTTCAATAAATCCTGTGGTAACAATTGCTCAAAAACTTTATATTTATTGATATCTTTATTACTATCAATTTTAGCTCCAAAACCTATTGATTTTTTACCAATTCTATCTTTTACTATTTTCTCTAATCCCTCAAAAGCTCCTCCGCAAATAAATAATATATTTGATGTATCTATTTGTATAAATTCTTGATGTGGATGTTTTCTTCCTCCTTGTGGAGGTACTGATGCTACAGTTCCTTCTACAATTTTCAACAATGCTTGTTGAACACCTTCGCCACTAACATCTCTTGTAATAGATGGATTTTCTGACTTTCTTGAAATTTTGTCTATTTCATCTATATAAATTATTCCTCTTTCAGCTTTTTCAACATCATAGTCTGCAGATTGTATTAATTTTAATAATATGTTTTCAACATCTTCTCCAACATATCCCGCTTCTGTTAATGTTGTTGCATCAGCTATTGCAAATGGCACTTCTAATATTTTTGCTAAGGTTTGAGCAAGCAAAGTTTTTCCACATCCTGTTGGACCTAATAATAATACATTGCTTTTTTGTATTTCTACATCATCTTCTGCATTTTTGTTTTCTTCACAATTTATACGTTTATAATGGTTATATACTGCAACAGATAACGTTTTTTTCGCTTCTTCTTGACCTATAACATAAGTATCTAAAATTTCTTTTATTTCTGCTGGATTTGGTAAAGATTTTTCTTCATTTAAAGTATATGTTAATTCTGTATCTTCATATAAATCATCTTCAATAATATCAGAACATACCTTTACACATTCATTACATATATAAACTCCTGGTCCAGCAATTATTCTATCAACTCCCTCTTGTGACTTACCACAAAAAGAGCATTTAATACTTCTTTCTCTATATGATGCCATATTATTCTCCTTTATTTATTTTTTACTTTCTTTTGTCCATAATTCCATCTATTAAACCATAACTTAAAGCTTCTTCTGCTGTCATCCATTTATCTCTTTCAGTATCTCTTTCTATTGTTTCTATGCTTTGCCCAGTTTTATCACTTAATAATTTGTTTAATTTTTCTCTTGTTTTTATCATATGATCAGCATGAATTTTAATTTCTGTTGTTTGTCCTGCTATACCATTTCCTCCAATTAAAGGCTGATGAATTAAAATTTCAGCATTAGGTGTTGCAAATCTTCTTCCCTTTTCTCCATTTGCAAGTAGCACTGCTCCAAAACTTGCAGCTAATCCTACACATATTGTAGATACTGGACATTTTATATAATTCATTGTATCTACTATTCCCATTCCATCTGTAATTGATCCTCCAGGGCTATTTATATATAAATTTATTTCCTTATCTGGATCTTCTGATTCCAAAAATAATAATTGTGCAATAACCAAACTAGCTGTTGTACTATTTACATCTTCTCCTAAAAAAATTATCCTATCTTTTAATAATCTAGAAAAAATATCATATGATCTTTCTCCTTTAGCAGTTTGTTCAATTACATATGGGACTAAACTATTTTTTTCCATAAAAATTCCTCCTTAATCATATTATTATTTTAAAGTGTGAAAAGTTAGTGGTATAAATTTATTTATTATATAATTAATAAATTAAATTAATCCTCTAACTTTTCCTTTATTGTCTAATTTTTATTTTATTTTTGCATTGTCTACAATAAAATCAATAGCCTTTTCTGTCTTCATATTTTCTGCTATGTATGATTTTAATTGTTCATTTTGTAACATTTCAGCTTCATCTCTGCTGTATTTTTTACACATTTCTTTTATTTTATCCTCTACTTCACTATCTTCTACTTCCAATTTTTCAGCTTTTATAATTGCCTCTAAAACTAATCTTGATTTTACAGATCTTTCTGCTTGCTCTTTAAATTCATCTCTCATTTTGCTTTCTGTATTTCCTGTCATTTGAAGATATTGTTGTAGATTTAACCCTTGATATGATAATCTTCCTTCAACATCTTTTACCATATTGTCTATTTCAGTCTCTATCATACCACTTGGTATATCTATGTCTGTGCTATCACAAACAGTTTTTATTGCAAGCTCCTCTGTTTCATATTTTTCTTTGTCTTTGTTCTCATTTTCTAATTTTTCTTTAATGCTTGCTTTTAATTCTTTTATAGTATCAAATTCACTTACATCTTTAGCAAATTCATCATCTACTTCTGGTAACTCTTTCTTTTTTATTTCATGTAACTTAACCTTAAAAGTAGCATCCTTTCCTGCTAAATCCTTTGAAAAATACTCATCTGGGAATTTAACTTTTATGTCTTTTTCTTCATCTAGTTTCATTCCAATAATTTGATCTTCAAAACCTGGTATAAATGTATTGCTTCCAATTTCTAATTCATGCTCTACTGCTTTTCCACCTTCAAAAGGTATTCCATCTACAAAACCTTCAAAATCTATCACTGTAATATCCCCATCTTCCACAGGTCTATCATCAATTGATACTAATCTTGAATTTTTTTCTTGCATATGTCCAATTTCATGATTTATATCATCATCAGATACATTATACTCTATTTTTTTAATTTCTATACCTTTATATTTACCCAACTTTACCTCTGGCTTTATTTGAGCTACAGCTGTAAATATTAGTTCTTTTCCTTTTTCCATTTGTGTTATATCAATATTTGGTCTACTAACAACTTCAAGATTATTCTCTCTAATTGCTTCATCATAGACTTCTGGCGCTAATTCATTAAAAGTATCCTCATAAAATATTTCAGAACCGTATTGTCTCTCAACTAATTGCATTGGTGCTTTACCTTTTCTGAAACCAGGTATATTAAAATACTTTGCAGTTTTGCTATATACCTTTTTCATTGCTTCTTCAAATCTTTCTGCTTCTACTGTGAATGAAAGTTTAATCTCATTCTTGTTTTCTGTTTTCTCTACTTTTACATCCATTTTATTCAATCCTTTCGCTTTATGATATAATTAGCTTTATAATTATATCACAAATTCTAAATATTGCAAGTCCTAAATCTCAAATAAGTTAAAATCTAAGTAATCTGCACTAATTAATTTGTAAAAAACTCCATCTACTTCTCCTATCACAGCATCCTTATGAGAATTTCCATGTAAATGCCCATAATAACATCTTTTTATATTATATTCTTTCAAAATTTTTACAAAATCATTATCTTGCCTATTATCTCTATTATATATTGAAATCGGTGGATAATGAAAAAATGCAACTTTTTCATTATCATTTCCATATTTTTCTATAGCATCATTTATTGATAGCATTAACCTTGCTTTTTCTCTTTTTATCATTTTACTGTCATTTTCTTTATCTAATATGTTCCAACCTCTAGTACCAACAATAACTTTATTTTCTATGCAATAGCTATTATTATA
>CANQHH010000110.1 GCA_947623615.1 uncultured Clostridia bacterium
GTGATGTATTAACCAATTTATACATTACAACAAAATCTAATGAAAAATATTGGGAAGAAAGCGAAAATAATGTATTAAAAAAGATTATAGAAAAAATAAAAGAAATAGAAAAAAGTCCAAGGTTATTGGATTTAGGATGTGGCCAGGGTAGGTTATTTAATGTGTTTTATAATTATGTTAGCCATATAACTGGATTAGAGCCGGATTATAGTAGATATTTAGATGCAGAAAAGGAAGTTAAAAAAATAGATTCCAAAAAGATTGATGTAATTAATGGTTATATTGATTGCTTGAAAGATAATTCGTATGATGTAGTAATTATTAGTCATATTTTTCAACATATACCAATTGAAGAAACTAAAAAGACATTAGATTATTTGCAAGATATGGTTACAGAAGATGGATATATTTTTATAACTACTACTTTTTCAGATATGTCTAAAGATAGGTATAAATTAGTGTATTTAAAGGATGATAAATATTTTGAAGAAAATGTTACGGAGAACGAATTTATTAACAAATTTACAGAAGAAGGAATTTTACCAACAAGGGAATTTTCATATAAAACGATGGAAATATTAGCAAAAAATAGCGGTTTTGTTATTGAAGATATGTTTTTGTATCATTTTAATATGCAAAGTGATGGTGAGGTTTTAGCCAAAGTATATGATGAGAAAATGAACAAAGAGAAAAAGTATCAAGAAGCGAAGGATGTATTATATGTTTTAAGAAAGAAAAATTAGGTGAGGAAATAGTGCAATTAATAAAGTGTGATATTTGTCCGCACATGTGTGGAGTTAATCGAGAAAAAGGTTACAAAGGAAAATGTAAATGTAATGATAAGATAAAAATAGCACTTGCTTCTGTTCATGAATTTGAAGAACCATGTATAAGTAAAATAAATGGGTCAGGAACCATCTTTTTTTCAAACTGTAACTTGAATTGTATATATTGTCAAAATTACGAAATAAGTGCAATGGGAAAAGGAAAGGAAGTGAGTATTGAAGAATTAGCAGAAATAATGCTTAGACAGCAAGCAAAAAAAGTGAATAATATTAATTTGGTTACACCTACGATGTATGCATATCAAATTAAGGAAGCAATAAAAATTGCAAGGCAGAAGGGGTTAAGCATACCAATTGTGTATAATACGAATGGATATGAAAATGTTGATACAATTAAAGAATTGAAAGGGTATGTAGACATATATTTGCCAGATTTAAAATATTATTCAGATGAAATAGCTAAAAAATATTCTGGAATAGATAAATATTTTTCTGTAACAACAAAAGCAATTATTGAAATGTATAAACAGGTTGGAGATGTTGTATTAGATGAAAATGGAATTATAAAAAAGGGAGTAATAATAAGGCATATGATTTTGCCAAACCATATGCAAAATACGAAAAATATTTTAAAATGGATAAAAGAAAATATTGATAGTGGAGTATATGTAAGTGTGATGGCTCAGTATTTTCCGACATTTAAGGCGAAAGAAGATGAATTGATAAATAGAAAAATTAGTAGGAAAGAATATAAAGAAATAGAAAGATATTTGTATTTGTTGGGAATGGAAAATGGATATATTCAGGAAATGGGAGAAGAGGAAGAAGGATATGTTCCAGATTTTAATTTAACATTTTAGTTACAAGTTAAATGATAAAAAGCGACAAAATAATCGGAATTATGGAAATAAAATTATTGTAAAACTGTATTTGTAATGATATACTGAGAAAAATAAAGAGATTGGAGGAATTAATATGACACAAGCAGATGCGTATTTTATAGAGACTTGCAAACGCATTATAAAAGAAGGATATTCATCAGAAGGAACAGGAGTTAGAACAAAATGGGAAGATGGTAATCCAGCCAATTACATATCTTTAGTAGGTGTTACGAATGTATATGATGTTGGAAAAGAATTTCCAATGATTACTATTAGAAATAATAGTAAAACAGTATATAGAGCAATTGATGAATTACTATGGATATGGCAAAAAAAATCAAACAAAATAAGTGAATTGAATTCACATATTTGGGATCAATGGGCAGGCGAAGATGGAACTATCGGAAAAGCTTATGGATATCAAATGGCAAAAAAATATGATTTTAAAACAAAAGATGGTATAAAAAGCATGGATCAGGTAGATTATGTTTTATATCTTTTAAAAAACGATAAAGCAAGTAGAAGAATAATGACGAATTTATTCAATCATGAAGAATTGAAGGATATGAATTTAGAACCTTGTGCATATGGAACTCAGTGGCTAGTGAAAAATGGAAAATTACACTTAATTTTAAATCAACGTTCACAAGATATGCTTGCTGCAAATGGATGGAATACAATGCAATATGCTGCTCTTTTATGCATGTTTGCACAGGTATCAGATTTGGAAGTTGGAACTCTTACTCATAATATAGGGGATTGCCATATTTATGATAGACATATTCCAATAATTGAAGAATTGATAGAGGCAAAACCAGTAGATGTAACGCCAAAGTTAGTTATCAATAATCCAACAAAGAATTTTTATGAGTTCAAAGTAGAGGATTTTGAAATAAAGGATTATGACTATAATCATGATGTGAAAATTGGTAAAATACCAGTTGCTATTTAATTGATTAATAATATAGAAAATTATAAAAATAAAATGATGGGACTTGTCCCTAAATCCTAAAAAAAAGGAAAAGGGGACTGTCCCCAGGAGGGAAAAAATGCTTAGTTTAGTTGCTGCAATTTCAGAGAATAATGTTATAGGGAAGGATAACAAAATAATTTGGCGTTTGCCAGAGGATTTGAAAAGGTTTAAAGAAATAACTACAGGACATACAATAATAATGGGAAGAAAAACATTTGAGTCTTTAGGAAGAATATTGCCTGAAAGAAAACATATTGTACTTACAAGAGACAAGGATTACAGAGTAAGGGATGAAAATGTACAAATTGTAAATGAAATATCGGATTTAGATAAATATATAGATTCAGATGAAGAATGTTTTGTCATAGGTGGGGCAATTGTATATAGACAATTATTACCTAAAGTTGATAAAATGTATATTACGCGAATACATAGTAAGTTTGAAGGTGATAGTTATTTCCCTGTTATAAGTGAAAACGAATGGAATATAGTAGAGAAAGTACAAGGAATTAAAGATGAGGAAAATCCATATAATTATGACTTTATAATTTATGAGAGAAAGAAATAGAAAATAATAATCAAAAAATAGATAGAATACTTGCAAACTATTTATTTTTGATATAAAATGATGATGTTTAGGTAATACTAAATATATAGATGTATTTTTTGCATCGAGAAGGAGGAATTTTATATGTCAATAAAAATTGGAATTAACGGATTTGGAAGAATAGGAAATTTAGCATTTCAGGCGGCTTTAAATAAAAGCGAACTTGAGGTAGTAGCTATAAACGATCCATTTATAACTGCTGATTATATGGCTTACATGGTAAAATATGATACAGTACATGGAAAATTTAATGGTCAAATAGATTCAGAAGAAAATAAGTTAATAGTAAATGGTAAAGAAGTAAAAGTATATAATGAAATGGAACCACAAAATGTTCCATGGGGCGAAAATGGAGTTGATTATGTTTTAGAGTGCTCAGGTGTATTTACAACAATAGAAAAAGCAAATGCTCATTTAGAAGGAGGAGCTAAAAAAGTTATTATATCTGCACCTTCAAAAGATGCTCCAATGTTTGTAATGGGAGTTAACAATGATAAATATACACCAGATATGAATATTATATCAAATGCATCATGTACAACAAACTGTTTAGCACCACTTGCAAAAGTAATAAATGATAATTTCGGAATAAAAGATGGTTTAATGACTACAGTTCATAGTATAACAGCAACTCAAAAAACAGTTGATGGTGCTTCAAAAAAAGATTGGAGAGGTGGAAGAGCTGCAAGTGCTAATATTATTCCATCTTCAACAGGAGCTGCAAAAGCAGTAGGAAAAGTAATTCCTGACTTAAACGGAAAATTAACAGGTATGGCATTTAGAGTACCAACAGTTGATGTTTCAGTAGTTGATTTAACATGTAATTTAGAAAAACCAGCATCATATGAAGAAATATGTGCAGCTGTAAAAAGAGCATCTGAAAATGAAATGAAGGGAATAATTGAATATGTAGAAGATCCAGTTGTATCTTCAGATTTTATACATGATGAACATACTTCAATATTTGATGCAACAGCAGGAATTGCTTTAACAGATACATTTGTAAAATTAGTTGCATGGTATGATAATGAGTGGGGATATGCTAATAAATTAGTTGATTTAGCAGTATATATATCAAATAAATAATTGGAAGGATGTAAAATATGGATAAAAAAACAATAAATGATATTGATGTTAATGGTAAAAAGGTTTTGGTAAGATGTGACTTTAATGTACCTTTAGATGAGAATGGCAATATAACTGACGATACA
>CANQHH010000111.1 GCA_947623615.1 uncultured Clostridia bacterium
GGAAGGTAATAAAAAAAATGAGTAAATTTTAAAGAATATAAGAAGAACAATCAAAAAGACAACATATACACCTTAAAGAATAAAGATGAAATTGTTAAATAATAAGAAATAATTATAAAAAATAAAATAAAGAATAAGGATAAAAGGTTATTATAATAAATTAAAATTAAAAAATAAAAAATGAAGTTAATAAAAAAGTAAAATATAAAAAAATACTATATGAAATGAATTATAAAAATATAATTTGAAAATAATTTTTATAAAGAAAAATATTTTTAATGTTATAAAATCAAAAATAAATTTTAAAAATAAAAATCATTTTAAATTTTTTAAATAAAAAAATAAAAATATAATTTATAAAAAAATTTTTAAAATAAATGATAAATAAAATTTAAGAATAAAAATTTTAGAATATAAAAAATAATTATATTAACACCTTATAAAAGTCATAGATTTGCAATATTATGTAAAACGTGGTATAATAATATTGATTTGTTATTTCCCAGCTATAAACAAAAGGAGGTTTAAATGTTGGGATTAGTTGTTATGTATGCCATATTGTATATGGTATATAGAAGTATACCTCCTAGAAAAAAGGAGGTTAAGACCTTTTTAAAGGTCTTAATGATTAGTTCTTTACTAATCATTTATATATATGTCATCCTGAAAGGAGACTTTATATTCTCCTTCGAGATGACAATTTTCCTCTTAATCATTGGCTTAAAAGCCGTATGGTGAGAGAAAAAATAAAGAGGTGGGTGAGATATTTATTTTCACCTGCTTATTTTTTTTAATTTATTAAATTTAATGTTGATAATAAAATAAAGAATATGATAAAATGGACATATATTTATAAAAGGAGGATTTATATGAAGTATCAAATTATGGGACAAACAGTACCAACAGTTGAAGTTACACTAAATAAGGGAGAATCAATGTATACTCAAAAAGGTGGAATGGCATGGCAAACAGACGGAATTGAAATGTCTACAAATGCACGTGGCGGCGTAATGAAAAGTTTAGGAAGAATGTTTACAGGAGAGTCAATATTTATGAGTACATATACAGCACAAAGAGATGATGCTAAGATTGCATTTGCAACTACAGTTCCAGGAGATGTCAAAGCAGTTAATTTATCAGAACTACCAAATGGATTAACAGTACAAAAGGGAGCATTTCTTTGCGCAGAACCAGGAGTAGAGTTGAGTGTAACATTTTCTAAAAGATTTTCTGCAGGTTTATTAGGAGGAGAGGGATTCATACTTCAAAAAGCAGAAGGAAGAGGAATGTTATTTTTAGAAGTAGATGGAGATCAAATAGAAAGAGATTTAGGACCTGGAGAGGTACTAAAAGTTGATACAGGAAATGTTGTAGCTTTTGAAAGTACAGTTTCATATGAAATAGAAACAGTAAAAGGTCTTGGTAATATCTTTTTAGGAGGAGAAGGATTATTTTTAACTAAGCTTGTAGGACCAGGTAAAGTTATAATACAAACTCAGAATTTCGGTGATTTTGCTGGAAAAATTATATCTATGATGCCAAGATCAAATTAATATAAATAAAAAGGGTATTCAGTATGTAATAAACTGATTACCCTTTTTGATTAGTTAACATTTATAACTTCTTTTTTCTTTTTACCATTTTTTGTATTTTCTTTTTGTATAGCTTTAGCTTCTTTTTGTTTTTTCTTTAAATTATCTTTTGCGACAGTCATTAGCAATTTTATTCTGTTTGTTTGGTTTGCTTCACTAGCTCCTGGATCATAGTCGATTGGCGAAATATTAGCTTCTGGGAAGTTATTTCTAATGGTTTTAATAACACCTTTTCCAACTACATGATTAGGTAAGCAAGCAAAAGGCTGAACACAAACTATGTTTGGTATACCATGTTCTATGTATTCTATCATTTCGGCAGTTAAAAACCAACCTTCACCTGTTTGATTTCCTATGGATAATATGTCTTTTACTTTATCTTGTAGTTGCCATATATCGCAAGGTAATAAATATCCTTTTTTAGAGTTTTCCAAAGCAATTTTTTCGTCTTTTTCAAAAATATCGATTAAGTTTATAGCCGTTTTGAATAATTTAGATTTCCATTTATCAGTTTTTATTAATGTGTTAAATGTTATTTTATGTGTAGCTATAAATTTTATGAATCCCATAAAATCTGGAAGTATAACTTCTGCTCCTTCTTCTTCCAATTTTTCAGCTATAAAATTATTTCCAAAAGGATGATATTTTATTAAAACTTCGCCTACAATTCCAACTTTAGGTTTTTCAATAGATGTATCTAGTTTTATTTTTTCAAAATCGTCTACAATGTCATAAATGCTCTGTTTGAATTCCTTTAATGTGGATTTTTCCAAAAGTTTCTTACATTTTTCCATCCATTCATCAAATAATTTTTGAGTTTCACCTTTATTTACTTCATATGCTCTGTTTTTAGTAAGCATTTTTTGTAGTAAATCAGCATAAACAACAGTTTTTATTAATCTTTCAATTAATGGTAATGTAATTTTAAAGCCAGGCATTTTTTCCATTCCAACAAAATTGAATGAGATAACTGGTATATTTTCAAAACCTGCATCTTTTAAAGCTTTACGTATAAATCCAATATAATTTGTAGCTCTACATCCTCCGCCGGTTTGTGACATAATTAAGGCAGTTTTATTTAAATCATATTTGCCAGATTCCAATGCTTCAATCATTTGTCCTGTAACTAATATTGAAGGATAACATGCATCATTATTAACGTATTTCAAACCGGTTTCTACAGTATGTTCTGTACAATCTCTTAATAATTCCACTTTATAACCTGAAGCTTTTACTGCAGATTCAAGTAATTCAAAATGTATTGGAGCCATTTGAGGAACGAGTATAGTATAATCTTCTTTCATATCTTTTGTAAATATTTTTTTGTGTAGCTCGTAATTTCCGTCTCCTTTTTCTAATTCTTTATTTGCAAGACGTTTATTCATACTTGCTAAAAGAGAACGTATACGAATCCTTACAGCTCCTAAATTATTTATTTCGTCTATTTTTATTAAAGTATACATTTTACCAAAACTTGTTAATATTTCTTCGACTTGGTCTGTAGTAACCGCATCTACACCACAGCCAAATGAGTTTAATTGTACTAATTCTAAGTTATCATGTTTTCCTACAAAGTCTGCAGCAGCATAAAGTCTCGCATGAAACATCCACTGATCGACTACTCTTAACGGACGTTTAGCCTCTGTTTGATTTGAAATACTATCTTCGGTAAGGACACATAAACCTAAGCTTGTAATTAAAGTATCAATACCGTGATTGATTTCTGGGTCTATATGATAAGGCCTTCCTGCTAAAACAATTCCTTTTAAATTATTTTCTTCAATGTATTTTACTGTTTCAATTCCTTTTTGGTGAATGTCATCTCTGCATTTTTGGTATTCTTCTTCAGCCTTTGTAGCTGCTTCTGTTAGTTCCTTTTTGGTAAAGTTATATTCTGCAAATTCAGGTAATTCCATTATAGTTTTAACTAAATTTTTAATGTCGAATGGCAAAAATGGATTTAAAAATTTAATATCCTTATCACGTAATTCTTCTACATTATTTTTTAATACTTCTGAATAAGAAATAACAATAGGGCAATTGTAATGATTATCAGCTTTTTCATATTCTTTTCTAGAATATGGCATACAAGGATAAAATATAGTTTTTATTCCTTTTTTTATTAGCCCTATAATATGTCCATGAGAAAGTTTTGCAGGAAAACATACTGATTCAGAAGGCATTGATTCCATACCTTTTTCGTATGTTTTTCTATTACTTTTTTCAGAAAGTATAACCCTAAATCCTAGATTGGTTAAAAATGTGAACCAAAATGGATAATCTTCATACATATTTAAAACTCTAGGAATACCAATTGTTCCTCTTGGAGCATCTTTTTCATCAAGCGGAGTATATCCGAAAATTCTGTCATATTTATATTTTACTAAATTTGGTAATTCATTTTTTCCCCCAACAATTCCGCTACCTTTTTCACAACGGTTACCAGAAATGTATTTACTACCATTACTAAATTTATTAATAGTAAGTAAACAGTGATTCTCACAGCCATTGCAACGTACATGTGAAATATCAATTTTTAATTTGTCTAAATCTTTTAATTTAGAAATTGTTGATGTATATTCCATGTCTAAATTTGCTTCAAATTGTTCTTTACTAAGTAATGCAACTCCGTATGCTCCCATAAGTCCAGCAATATCAGGTCTTACAACATTTCTTCCAACAATTAATTCGAAAGCACGTAAAACTGCATCATTATAGAAAGTGCCTCCCTGAACTACAATATGACTACCTAATTTTTTTACATCTCTAACTTTCATAACTTTTTGAATTGCATTTTTTATAACAGAATATGAAAGCCCAGCAGAAATGTCTCCTATAGAATATCCTTCTTTTTG
>CANQHH010000112.1 GCA_947623615.1 uncultured Clostridia bacterium
GCAGTAGCTGTTTTTATTTTTGTTATCTCTACTTTAGTGTATGGTTGTCTATGTCCTTGTGTTCTTCTATAATTCTTTTTAGGTTTATATTTGTAAACTAATATTTTCTTATGTTTACCATGTGCAATTACCTTTCCTTCAACCTTTACACCTTTTACATAAGGAGATCCTATTTCTACTTTTCCTTCATCAGATACTAAAATTACATTATCAAATGAAATTTTTTTACCTTCTTCTACATCTAATTTTTCAAAAAATACAACGTCTCCCTCTTTTACTTTATACTGTTTTCCACAGCTTTCTATAATTGCGTACATTACATGTACACCTCCTCTTATTTGTATACTCGCTAAGCATAAATACTAGGTAAGCTAAATTATAGCTTTTTAAACCCGACTCAGGCGGCTTACAGTCACTAATTTTACCATATTTTTCTTTCCTTGTCAATCAATTTAGCCCTATTTTTTGCGATTTTACTAGAACAAAAAATTAAGCCCTCCAATAATATCGGAGGGCAGGAGATATTTTTTGATTTTGGGGTAAGCTCTAAAAAACTAGAGCTTAATTTCACCCCGGTTCAATTTTGCCAAAAACCGGTTAAGTCCCAGAATTGTCATTTCTGGAACATCAAAACCATAAAAGGTTTCAATTTTGCCGTCGAGGTAGGCTTCAAGAGTATCTTCAACCTCCTTGACTGGATACCAAGACACCTTGATATCCTCATTTCTGTCAAGACGCTGTCCCTTATGCTGTCCAAGAATTGCATAGAATAACATACTAGACTCATCAGCATAGCTCACATGCCTGCAGATTACTTTTTTCATCAGAGGCTGGAGAGCCAAAACTTCGTATCCAGTCTCCTCTTCTGCCTCTCTTCTAGCTGCCTGCTCGAATGACTCATCGTTCTCCATGAGTCCTGCGGGATTCTCCCAGAAAAATCGTGCATATACTTTGCCTCCAGACTCCACATAATACGGAGTACGTGGCTGGCAAATTAATGCCACTTTCCACATACCAGATTCATCTCGCCGAACGCAGACTACTTCTGCACTCGGCTTGGAGAACGTAACCATATTGGTATACACTCTCCCATCTGGATTCGCCAGAGTGACCTTCGCCTTGTTAAAGCGATATCCCTCTTCCAATCCAGAGATATTTCTAACTTCATGTCCGCCATTCTCATATTTGAGAGCCACTTCCTCATCCTCTACCTTATGAGGATATTTGTTCTTCCCCCAGCCTTTTGGGGAAATATATGCCCTCTCATTTACGAACGGAAATCTTTTTCCCTCATCTTTTGCTTTTTTCATTTGTTTTCTCCTTTTGTTATGAGGCTTAATTATAATGCCTCCATGAGATATAGTTTACATAAATATTGTAACACATTTTTCAAAACTAATCAACATTTATTTTTTTTATTCTATTCTTCAACTACCATTACTCTATCTTTTCCTATTAAATCCTCAAACTCAGATAATATTTCTTCTGTCATATATATTCCTCCTGCCATATCCTTCTTTTCACCATTTATTATTTGTATACCTATATTATCCATTTCTCCATTAAAGAATTTTATAATTCCTCTCAACTTTTCCTTTTTTTCATCTTCCAAGTCTGTAATATCAAGTGATAAAATTTTCTTTTTGTGCACTCCAAATTCTTTTATTTCTCTTGCTACAATTTTAGTTTCTTCATCTTCTCTTACACTTAATCTACCTTCAACAAGCACTATATTCTCATTTATCAATAAGTCAGAACAATTTTGATAGCAATTTTCAAATACAATTATTTCCATTGGTCCATATAGATCTTCAACAGTAACAAAAGCCATTATTTTATTATTTTTTGTAAATTTCTTTTTCACACTTGTTACTATTCCTGCATATTTAACTAATTCTCCATCCTTCAAATCTCCTTGTATTTCATCTTGCTCTGCCATCCTAATTTGATGTGTATTTATATTTGTTTGTTTTTCAATTTCATTTTTTATTCCTTCCAAAGGATGACCTGAAATATACAAACCTAACATTTCTTTTTCCATTGACAATAATTCTTTTTCTTTATATTCTGGCAATACCTTATATGTATATTTCAGTTCTTGCATTTCATGTTCATTTTCTTCACCTATTCCACCTAAATCAAACATACTAACCTGACCTGCAAAGTTTTTCTTAGTGCTAGTTGCTATACAATCAATAATTGATTCAAATGATTCCATTAAAGTTGATCTTGTTTGTTCAAATGAATCAAAACTTCCAGCTTTTATTAAACTTTCAACACATTTCTTATTAACAGTTGCATCAGCAATACGCTCACAAAAATCGCCAAAATCTTTGTATTCTCCATTTTTGCTTCTTTCAGCAACAATCTCATCTATAGCAGATGTTCCAACATTTTTTATGCTTCCTAAACCAAAACGTATTCTTCCATTATCTACAGTAAATCTTGTGTAACTTTTATTTATGTCTGGTTTTAATATCTCTATATTTAATCTTCTACATTCATCAATGTATGCTGGAATTTTGTCTAAATTACCTAAAAAACTATTTAACATAGCTGCCATAAATTCCGCTGGATAATATGTTTTTAAATATGCTGTTTGATATGACAAAACTGCATAAGCTGCTGCATGTGATTTATTAAACGCATATTTTGCAAATTCTGCCATTTCATCAAATATTGTATTTGCTGATTTTTCATCTATTCCATTTCGTACACAGCCTGGAACCACAATATTTCCATTTTCATCTGTTTGACCATTTATAAATATCTCTCGCTCCTTAGTCATTACATCTAATTTTTTCTTTCCCATTGCACGTCTTACTAAATCTGCTCTTCCGAAGTGAATATCCTGCTAACTCTCGTACTATTTGCATAACTTGTTCTTGATATACCATACATCCATATGTTACATTTAATATCGGTTTTAAAGCTGGATGTGTATATACTGCATGGCTTACATCTTTCTTGTTTGCAATATATCTTGGTATTTGATCCATAGGTCCTGGTCTATATAGCGAAACACCCGCAATTATATCTTCCAAACAATCTGGTTTTAATTCTTTCATAAAGTTAGTCATTCCTTGACTCTCAAATTGAAATATTCCTACCGAAGTTCCATCTTGCCACTGTTTAAATACTTTAGGATCATTCATTTCGTCATCAAATTCAATATCTATTCCTTTATTTTTCTTAACTAAATCTTTCGTGTCCTGTATAACTGTAAGAGTTCTCAAACCCAAGAAATCCATTTTTAATAATCCTAGTTCTTCTAATGTTGTCATAATATATTGTGTCGAAATTGCCCCTTCTCTTACATATAGCGGAACATAGGTATCTACTGGCTCTTTAGTAATAACAATACCACATGCATGTGTTGAGGCCTGCCTTGGCATTCCTTCTAAAGCCATTGCAACATTTAATAATTTATTTATCTCTTGATTATTATCATATAACTCCTTAAGTTCCCTATTTTGCTCCATCGCTTTTTGTATTGTAATATGTAGCTCATTTGGTATCATTTTAGCAAGTTTATCTGCCTCTGAATATGGCAAATCCAAAGCCCTGCCCACATCTCGAATTACCATCCTTGCCGACATTGTTCCAAATGTAATTATCTGAGACACATGGTCTATTCCATATTTTCTACCAACATAATCAATTACTTCTTGTCTTCTCTCATAACAAAAATCAACGTCAAAATCTGGCATACTAATTCTTTCTGGATTTAAAAATCTTTCAAATATAAGGCTGTATTTTATAGGATCAATGTCTGTAATTCCTATACTATACGCTACAATAGAACCCGCTCCAGAGCCACGACCTGGTCCCACTGGAATTCCTTCCGATTTTGCATAATTTATATAATCCCACACAATTAAGAAATAATCTACATATCCCATTTTTTGTATTACACTTAATTCATAGTCTTTTCTTTCTATTATTTCTTGGCTAGGCTCATTTCCATATCTTCTTTTTATACCATCATCTGTCAATTTCTTTAAATAATCAAAATGTGTTTCATACTCATCTGGTACATCATAATTAGGTAAAATTGTATGTCCAAACTCAAATGTAACATTACACTTTTCTGCAATTCTTACAGTATTTTCAATTGCATCTGGAACACCTGCAAAATATTCCTTCATCTCTTGAGGTGTTTTAACATACAATTCATCTGTATCAAATTTCATTCTATCTTCATCTGTAATCTTTTTACCGGTTTGAATACATAACAATACTTCATGATTATATGCATCTTCTTTTTTTAGATAATGTGCATCATTAGTTGCGACAAGTGGTATATCTAATTTTCTTGATAGCTCAACAAGTTTCTGATTTACCATAACTTGCTTTTTAACACCATTATTCTGTATCTCTAAATAATAATCTTCTCCAAATAGATTTTTATACCATAACGCAATTTTTTCTGCTTC
>CANQHH010000113.1 GCA_947623615.1 uncultured Clostridia bacterium
CACGAATTTGAAAAGAAAGAAATATTTGAAGGATGTATGCCAATTGAGGTAATGGCAAAAAGAGGAATAGATACATTAAGATTTGGTCCATTAAAACCAGTAGGTTTTACAGATTTAAGAACAGGCAGGAGACCTTATGCAATAGTTCAATTAAGACAGGATAATGAAGAAGGAACAATTTTTAACATGGTAGGTTTTCAAACAAATTTAAAGTTTGGAGAACAAAAAAGAATATTTAGTATGATTCCTGGTTTAGAAAATGCAGAATTTATGAAATATGGTGTAATGCATAGAAATACATATATAAACTCACCAGATTTATTAGATGAAACATATAATTTAAAAAATCAAAATAATATATTTTTTGCAGGTCAAATAACGGGAGTGGAAGGATATGTGGAATCAATTGCATCAGGCCTAGTATCAGCATTAAATGCAGTACAAAAATTTAACAAACAGGAAAAAATAATATTTCCAAAAGAAACAATGATAGGAGCATTGGCTAAATATATATCAACTCAAAATGAAAATTTCCAACCAATGAATTCTAATTTTGGTATATTACCGCCACTTGCAGAAAATATAAAGGATAAGAAAATAAAATATGGAAAAATGGCTGATATTGCAATAGATAAGATAGAAAAAATGTGCGATATTACATAATAAGTTGCGATTAGAGGGAAAATATGGTATAATATAAAAAGATGTTAATAAACGAAAAGGAGGAAGAGTATGAAAGAGAGTAAAAAAATTAGTTTTGAAGATTACAATATAGAGTTCACAGATGATGATTTAGAAGGAGTAGATATTAATACATTAAAAGAGTGTAAGGAAAAATTAGAAAAGGCAATACAAAGATTAGAAAATAAATAGGGGGGATTTAAATGGAAGAAAAAATGGATAAAGCGCAAACATTGATGGACAAAGTTAACAAACTAATAGATAAATTAGAAAATGAAACTAACATTGTAAAAAGAACTATGTATTCAATCAAGGCTAAAATGTTAATTGAAAAATTAAATAGGACAATAGAGTTACAAGAAATGAAAGAATTATTTGAACAAAATAAAATGGACAGAGCAGATAATTTAGAAAAAGAAAAATGTGAGCTTAGAAGTGATATCATAAGCATAAGAACTCAAATAGCGGAAAGAGAAAAAGAGTTAGCTAAAAGAAAAGAATATGATATTGATTCAAATAAATTTATGTTCGGTAAAGAAGAAGTAGAAAAGTATGGTGGAATAGATGAATATGTTAATCTATTAGAAGGTAGTGGGAAGTCAGACCAAAAAGCAGTAGCAGCTACTATAAGAGATGTAGAATATATAAAAAGTGAGATTGATAGATTATTAGGAGAAATGCAAGCCAAAAAAGATGAATTGAGTAATAAAGAAAACGAACATAAAATGGCTGATAAAAAAGAACATAAAGAATTGGTAAAGGCTGATATAAAAAATAAAATAGGTGTATTTTCTAGAATATCATCATTTTTTAAAAATGTAAAATCTAGCATAAAAGAAAGTATTGAAGAGCGTAGTGCTAAAAAGATAATTATGGAAGCTAGTAAAGAAAAAAATGCAGTACTTATGGATGAATATAATGAAGAATTAAGAAAATCTCAAGAAGAATTTGAGAAGGAAGTTGAAAAGTTAAAAGAAGAAAGAGCAAAGAGAGCTCAAGAAATAACAGGAAAATATGAAGATAAGATGCAAGAACAGTCAGAAAGTAGAGATGAGGCATTAAGCGAAAATAAAAAAATGCGTGCAAATAGCTTTAAAGAAGAATTAAGAAAGCATGCAAAAGAAGGAAATGATGATCCGAAAAATGGAGCAGAGTCTAAAGGCGAAGAAGAACCAGCAAAAGAAGAGCAAGAGGATGAATTTACACTATAAAATTGTATTGACAATATAAGAAAAAAATGATAAAATATTAACCGCTAGTGTTTAATGTAGAATTATGCATTACACTAACGGTTATATTATTTATAGGAGGTGAAATTTAAGTGCCAACAATTAATCAATTAGTAAGAAAAGGAAGAAAATCAACTACAACTAAATCAACTGCACCAGCATTACAACATGGATATAATTCTAGAAGTAAAAAAGTTACAAATAAAAGATCACCACAAAAAAGAGGTGTATGTACAGTTGTAAAAACAGTAACACCAAAGAAACCAAACTCAGCATTAAGAAAAGTTGCTAGGGTTAGACTTTCAAATGGTTTTGAGGTTACTTCATACATTCCAGGTATAGGACACAACTTACAAGAGCATAGTGTTGTTTTAATAAGAGGAGGAAGGGTAAAAGATCTTCCAGGTGTTAGATACCATATAATTAGAGGAACATTAGATACAGCAGGTGTTAAAGATAGAATGCAAGCTAGATCTAAGTATGGAGCAAAAAAACCTAAAAAATAGTAATTAAAATACTAAACAGTGGTGCATATACTCGATTTACTAATTTAAGGTACTTAAATTTGAAATAGATTATACGCACTTACGGGAAAGCAATTTGCTTTTCAGAGTACCTAGATACAAAATAGTATCAATACAAATTAAGGAGGGAAGAATAGTGCCAAGAAAAGGATATATAGCAAAAAGAGAAGTTTTACCAGATCCAATATATAATAGCAAAATTGTTACAAAATTAATAAACAATGTAATGTTAGATGGTAAAAAAACAATTGCTCAATCAATCGTTTATGATGCATTTGAAATCGTAAAAGAAAAAGAGCAAAAAGATCCATTAGAAGTTTTTGAAGCAGCTCTAGAAAATGTAATGCCTGTTCTTGAAGTAAAAGCAAGAAGAATTGGTGGTGCTACATATCAAGTACCAATAGAAATAAGACCAGAAAGAAGACAAACATTAGGTTTAAGATGGTTAGTATCTTATGCAAGAAACAGACATGAAAGAACCATGGCAGAAAAATTAGCAGCAGAAATAATGGATGCTGTAGCTGGAAATGGTGGAGCTTTCAAAAAGAAAGAAGATATGCATAGAATGGCAGAAGCAAACCGTGCATTTGCACATTACAAATATTAATATAAATATTAATAAGGAGGAAAAAAATGGCTGGAAGAGAATTTCCTTTAGAGAAAACAAGAAATATAGGAATTATGGCTCACATAGATGCAGGAAAAACAACAACAACAGAGAGAATACTTTTCTATACAGGTAGAACTCATAAAATAGGAGAAGTTCACGAAGGTGAAGCTACTATGGACTGGATGGTTCAAGAGCAAGAGAGAGGTATTACAATTACATCTGCTGCAACAACTGCTCAATGGTTAGGTCATAGAATTAATATAATAGATACTCCAGGACACGTTGATTTTACAGTTGAGGTTGAAAGATCTTTAAGAGTATTAGATGGTTCAGTTTGTGTATTTTCAGCTAAGGATGGAGTTCAACCACAATCAGAAACTGTTTGGAGACAAGCAGATAAATACCAAGTACCAAGAATGGCTTATGTTAATAAAATGGACATAACAGGTGCAAATTTCTTAAATGCTGTAGAGCAAATGAAGAAAAGATTAAATACAAATGCTGTTCCAATTCAATTACCAATAGGAGCAGAAGATGTATTTCAAGGTATAGTAGACTTAGTAAAAATGAAAGCATTCATTCATAAAGATGATTTAGGAAAAGAAATTGAAGAATGTGAAATACCAGATGATTTAAAAGAAAAAGCTGAAGAATTAAGAGCAAGTATGATAGAAGCCGCAGCTGAGCAAGATGATGAGTTAATGATGAAATATTTAGATGGGGAAGAACTATCTGAAGAAGAAATCAAAAAAGGTTTAAGAATTGGAACAATAGCAAACAAATTAGTTCCAGTAACATGTGGTTCATCATATAAAAATAAAGGTGTTCAAGAATTGTTAAATGCAATTGTTGATTTTATGCCATCACCACTAGATATACCTGATATTAAAGGTGTTACACCAGATGGTGAAGAAACAGAAAGAAAAACATCAGACACAGAACCATTTTCAGCATTAGCATTTAAAATAGCAACAGACCCATTTGTTGGAAAATTATGTTTCTTCAGAGTATATTCTGGAACATTAGATTCAGGTTCAACAATTTTAAATGCAAATAAAGATAAAAAAGACAGAATGGGAAGAATCTTGTTAATGCATGCAAATCATAGACAAGATATAGATAAAGTTTATGCTGGAGATATAGCTGCAGCAGTTGGATTAAAAGAAGTATCAACAGGTGATACACTTTGTGATCCAGCACATCCAGTTATATTAGAATCAATGGAATTCCCAGAGCCAGTTATTGATATAGCTATTGAGCCAAAAGATAAGGCAAATAGTGAGAAAATGGGTATAGCTCTTGCAAAACTTGCAGAGGAAGATCCAACTTTCAAGACATATACAAACCATGAAACTGGTC
>CANQHH010000114.1 GCA_947623615.1 uncultured Clostridia bacterium
ATACATGCACTTTACTACTATCAACAAGACAAATTTTTACCGTTCCATTTTTTTCTAATAAATAATTATATAATGGGGCAATATATTTCTCTCCTTTTTCCAAATTGCTATTATCTTTATAATATTCGTTATATAAATCTTGATATAGTTTGCATGTTTTAAAATAATACGCACCTAAAGTACAGTTATCTGATATTCTTTGCTTTTCTCTTATTTCTACCGCTTCTCCTGCATCATTTAACTTCACAAAACTCCAATGATCTCCTTCTGCATTAAAACATGGAATAAAACCATCTCCTGAAATTTGCTCTTTTTTCATTTCAAATGCTTCTACATATGTATCTATATTGTAAATCAAAAGCTCATCATCTTGATTACAATACTTTGTTGCTATCATAGCAGTAGTTGCTTGCCCATCTGTAAGCTCGTCAAGCTCTACTATTTCAATATTTTCTATGCCAAATTTTTTCATATTTTCAGTTATAAATTGTTTGCTATTATCTTCTTTTCTAACAACAAAAATATATTTTGTTGAATCTTCATTAAATCCCTTTAAGCTTTCCATAGACCATTCAAATAATGTTTTGCCCTTTGCTTTAATCATATATTTTGGTTCATTATATCCTGCCTCTTTAAATCTTTTCCCCATTCCTGCCATCGTTATTACTATGTTCATTTGTATATCTCCTTTCAATTTTACTTATAATTATATACGCAATTATCATATTGGCTACCATATAAAATGGCATATAATACATCCAGAATGTGCCTGGTGCTGTTAAAAACACTAAAACTACTAATAATAAACACATACCAATTACGCTGTATAAAAATCTATTTTTCTTAATCAATGCATATATTCCAATTCCTAATAGTATAAAAATCTGTGGAATTATATTATAGAAAATAGGATATAATATGTTTGTTTTTTCATAGTCTTTAGAATCTCTACAAGCTATAAATTTTATAACCTGTTCTCTTAATTCTTGGCTAAATATTGGATTATTAGTTTTCATGTAGCCTTTTGTAAATAATGCATTATTTTCTAATTTTAATACATAATTAGGTTCTTCATATCCCACATGGTTTATAAAATCTTTTTGCATTCCGCTTGTATATAAAAATGTTTTCATTCTGCCTTCTAAAAATATATCAAAATTTTTTAATACAATTTTTGCATAAGTTATAATGAAATTCTTTTTCTCTTCTGATGTAGCCTCTTTCTTTGTATATTTTGAAAAATATCCTAATATATTTACAAATGGTTTTTCTTTTTTCTCCTCTTCATATTTCTGTATACTGTTATAATCTGTAATTGTATTTATAACATCTATATCTTCTTGTGATATATTCGCCCTTCCGCTACAAATTATGTATTGTAATGGATTAAATACACTTGTTAAATTATATACATTGCAATCAGGATCTTGCTGTGGAATATTTATTATTTTTACCAACATAAACATTGATACTATACTTATTAACATCTTTTTCCAACCAATTTTAAATACAAACCACATTAATATTGGTACAACAATTGATAAATATAAATATTCTGTTTTAACTGCCCCCATAACTGCAGTTAAAATTATAATACTTATATAATCCTTTTTAGTTACATTTCCTGCTTTCCATATTAAAAATAGCTTTAATATTAATAATAAAAACAAATATGTTATTGTCGAATTTCTAAGTGGAAATAAATTATTATCTATAACTGGTAAAAATAGTAATGGTATGAAAAATAGCCACACAAATTTTTTATTTTTAAACAAATTTCCTACCTTTACTAACATATATGCAACCATAATAGAAATCATAAATATTTGCATTATAGTTATTACCGCCATAGCTGGATAAATCATCATTGCTATCATATAAAATATACTTAAAAAATAGTGCTGATCATATCTTATAAGTAACAAAGGTATACCTGGTAGGGTGTAAAATTCGTCACTTTTAAATATTCCTGGCCATGTTAGTATTGTGAAAAATAACATTATAGCAAAATATATAAAAAAGTATTTCGCAAATTCTATAGTCTTTTCATCTTTGTTTTTCAGTTTTCTAAATAAATTAATTATAAAATACCAAAATCCCCATATTGCAATAAATTCAAGTATTCTAACAAGTATATATGCACCCCTTCTAGACTGTAGTACTATAAAAAAATTATCACTAAGAAAATATGTAATTGCAAATGTTATAGTAGACAAAATTAAATATACAATGTTCATATTGTCTACTTTTATGTTTTTTAAATTTTTTATTTTATTTATTAAATTGTTTTTCTTTTCACTAAGTATTTTTTTCGTCTCTTTCATTTCTTTCTATCTCCTCTAAGATTGATATACCATTTAGCAAAAATCCAAAAACCTTTTTTGGATAATCCATGTGAAGTGGTAACATTGATAAAAATAGTGAAGCTTCATATATGCGTATTCTATTATATTCAAACCCATTTTCCTTTAAAACATCTTTAAATATTTTTTTGTACTCATAATTATCATATTGTATATTTAGTTTAAATTTTAATTCTTGATTTAATGAAATTTCATATAATCCACAATTAAAAAGATCATATAAACCACATATAGAATGTGATAATTTAGCAATATCATAATATGGATTTGTCCATAATTCCTCTTCTGTTAATGCTCCTTTTGGATCTATTAATCTAATCATATTTACTTCTTCATTGTACAATATATTTGAAAAACATAAATCGCCATGACCTATTACACTCACATATTTCTCTTTTCTATCATCTAAAGCATAATACATTTTTTTATATTTCTCAACAATATCATCTATAGTATTATAGTCTGTTCCCTTTTTTATATATTCTGCCATAATTTCAAATTTAGGATGTTCTTTAAGCTGTTCTACTCTTTTTTCTAATTTTTCTACATATAAATCATTTTTTATTTTTTGATACTGCTCTGCTGTTACTTCTTTCTTTTTTCTTGTTTGTATGTAGTAAAATAATTTATCTAAAATCATTTTAAATTCATCTATGCCTATTGCACCATGAGTCCATCTGATTGCAAGATCTGGCATAAATATTCTTTCCATTGTATAACTCGCATCTGTTTCTGTTTCTGTATAATTATATGGTAAAACCATCCATTTTTTTGCCTCATCCGGTAATAACTTATAATATTCATATTCTTTTTTTATCTTCTTTTTATCGGTTGATTTTTTTATTACTATATTTTCATCACTTGTCATTTTGTTAAAAAATCTAGCATCAAACCCGCCTGAAATATAATTTAGAAAATTATTGTATTTTTCTAAATTTATAAAACATTTCACATCCATTTTTTGTTCAGTGGTTTCAATCAAATTTTGTTTATTAACCTCATAATTTTCTAAAAAATGCACATAATCTTTATCATTGTTATACATAAGCATTACGATATCTTCGTTTTGCTTTACAAAAATATTTTCATTAATATAGCATGATTTATCAATAATTATATTAAATTGCTCTTCATTCGAAAATAAATAATTTGAAAATATATGTACAATATTTACATTATTAATACTTTGTACCTTTGTTTTAAGCTCTTTAATGTCTTCTATAGAATTTATTCTTATAATTTGCTTTATAGCTTTTTTGTTATTTAGTACTTCTGTAAATCTATCATATAATCTTTTTCTTCTTAATATAATATCAGCATAACTTCTTTCACCTATTACAGTTTTAATCTTTTTGTTTGGTTTCATTATATTATCATATACAAATACTATGTTTTTCATTTAACTCCTCCTATTTTTTTGATACATTGCGCCATATATATTGCTCCAATAACAAGAGCAAAAGTAACTGTTACAATCACCATGTAATTTACTAACACCACACTATTATATTGATACACTGCTGATGTTAAATATTCTATAAATACAGATATATCAAAATTACTAAATTTGAATAGTGAAATCATCCTTATAATTCCAAAGTCAATTAGCCATGATAAAACTGATAATGTTGCTAGTATAATTATTCTACCTTTTAATAGTTGCATACCTGATTGATATATTTCATTTACTTTTTCTAATATTTTTAATAAATACAATGATATTTTATTTGGTTTATTAATAATCAAAAACTTATTTAAGTATTTATACGTACTTGGTACAACTATAATAAATAATGTAAATAATAGTATAAATAAAAGTAATGATAACGTAATTATCGATATTTCTCCGTTCTTTTTAAGTTCTGTTGGAATTAAGATTATGAGTAGCATAACGGTATCTACAAACCTATCTAATAAAATACCAACTATTCCTTTTTTGTAGTTACCTATCTCTTTTCCAAAGCAATACATTCTAAATATTTCACCCAGTTTAAATGGAATCATAATATTTACAAATGT
>CANQHH010000115.1 GCA_947623615.1 uncultured Clostridia bacterium
TAGTATTTGTTTCTGAACTCATCAATTGAGCAGAATATTCATTACTGTTTGAATAAAGAGTAGAAACATTGTAAATACTTAATAACTGATCGGATTTTTTGGCATTTTTGCTTATTTGCAGTAAATGAAATAAAAATAGCAACAGACAACAAATTGCCAATATAGCAAAAATGAAAAACTGTATTTGATATATTTTTTTGGGAGAAGTTGGTATAGTTTCTTCATAAACTGGTAAAGTGTTTTCAGGAGAAGGTTCATATAATCCTTTAAATTGCAATATTTGATTCATAATATATTGTCCTCGTAAATAATCATAAAATTTCATTTCACATACATATTATTTACAGTATAAAAAAATTTATTATATATAATATAAAAAAATAAGAAAATATTAATAAATTTTAAAAAAAGTAATGCAAAGTAGTATGAGTTTATGATAAAATATAAACGATTAAAAATTAGTAAGGGGAGTGTTAAAAGTGCCAGATATAAAATACAAGAGAGTATTGCTTAAATTAAGTGGAGAAGCATTAGCTGGAGAAGATAAATTTGGTGTAAATTTTGAAACAGTAAATGAAATATGTGCTCAAATTCAAGAGCTTGTGTCATTAGGAGTTGAAGTTGCAGTTGTAATAGGTGGAGGAAATTTTTGGAGAGGCATGTCAAAAAAAATGGAAAGAACATCATCTGATTATATGGGAATGTTAGCAACAGTAATGAATGGATTAGCTCTGCAAAGTATATTACAAGAAAATGGTGTTGATGCAATATTACAAACATCAATAGAAATAAAAGGTATAGCACAACCATTTATGAAGTCTAAGGCTGTTGAATATTTAGAACAAGGCAAAGTAGTAATATTTGGTGGAGGAACAGGTAATCCTTATTTTACTACAGATACGGCAGCTGCATTAAGAGCAGCAGAAGTAGATGCAGAGGTTATACTTGTAGGAAAAACAATAGACGGAGTTTATACTGCTGACCCTAAAATAGATAAAAATGCACAGAAATATGATGAAATAACATATTTAGATATTCTAAGTAAAAATTTAAAAGTTATGGATGCTACATCAATTTCATTATGTAGAGATAATGATATAAAATTAATTGTTTTTGAACTTGCAAAAACAGAGAATATTATAAAAGCTGTAAGAGGAGAAAAGATAGGAACTTTAATAAAATAAATTTTAGGAGGAGATTTTATGGAATATAATAAATTAGAGGAAAGAATGAAAAAAACAATAAGTGTACTTGAAGAAAGTTTTGCAGAAGTAAGAGCAGGAAGAGCAAACCCTGCAATATTAAATAAAGTTATGATAGATTATTATGGTACACCAACACCTATAAATCAGGTAGCAGGTATATCTGTTCCAGAAGCTAGAATGATAGTTATACAGCCATGGGATGCGAGTGTATTAAAAGAAATAGAAAAAGAAATATTAAAAGCAGATTTAGGTATTAATCCAAATAATGATGGAAAAGTTATAAGGCTTGCATTTCCAGAACTAAATGAAGAAAGAAGAAAAGAAATAGTTAAAGATATAAGAAAAATGGCAGAGGATTCAAAAGTTGCAATAAGGAGTATCAGAAGAGATGGAATAGACGAAGCTAAACAATTAGAGAAAAATTCAGAAATGTCTGAGGATGAATTAAAGGATGCAGAAAATATGATACAAAAATTAACAGATAAGTATGTTGATGAAATTGAAAAGATACTATCAAATAAAGAAAAAGAAGTAATGAGTATATAAATAAATGAAAAGGAAGAATAATTGTTATGACGATAAATGATATTGATAAGAACAATATGCCAAGACACATAGGAATAATAATGGATGGAAATAGAAGATGGGCAAGAGAAAAGAAAATGGATCCTAAATTGGGACATAAAGCAGGAGCTGAGAAATTAGAGCAGATAGCTCAATTTGCAAATGATATAGGATTAGAATATTTGACAGTATATGCATTTTCTACAGAAAATTGGAAAAGAACAGAAGAAGAAGTTGGAGCATTAATGGCATTACTTAAAACTTATGTAGATAAAATGCTAAAAAAACAGGATGCTAACAATATAAGAATTAATATTTTAGGAGATATAGAAAGACTAGATGATGGATTAAAAAATAGTATAAACAAGATATTAGAAGGAACAAAAAACAATACAGGATTAACATTAAATATTGCTTTTAATTATGGTGGTAGAGACGAAATTACTAAAGCAGTAAAGAAAATTGCACAAAAAGCGATAGACAAAGAAATTAAAGTTGATGAAATTGATGAGTCAACGATATCAGATAATTTATATACAGTTGGACAGCCAGACCCAGATTTATTAATAAGACCTGGAGGAGAACAAAGAATAAGTAATTTTTTGTTGTGGCAATTAGCATATACAGAAATGGTATTTATAACAAAATATTGGCCAGATTTTGAAGAAGAAGATTTAATAGAGGCAATTTTTAAATTTCAAAATAGAAATAGAAAATTTGGAGCAAAATAAGGTACATAATATATATGGGAAGGAAAGAACGATGAATATAAAAAAGATATTGTGGGGACTTGTATTGTTCCCAATCTTTACGATAATAATGGTATTTGGAAATAAATATGTAATTGATGTTTGCATAAGCATTATAGCAATTATGTGTTTACATGAATTTTACAAAGCATTTAGAAAAAAAGCTAAACCTATAGAATGGGTTGGATATATAATGGCGGTTTTAATAGCTTTTATACATGTTATTCCGTCAAACTTAAGCCTTATGACAATAGGAATAATAATACCAGTATCTATATTGATTTTATTTGTAAGGGTAATTATAAGTAACTTAAAGTTAAATGTTGTAGATGTTGCAATTACTTTTTTTGGAATATGCTATATAGTAATGTTTTTGCTATTTGCACCAATTATACGTGAAAATATAGAAAATGGAAATATTTTAATTTGGTATGTATTCTTAGGTTCATGGGGAACAGACGTGTTTGCATACTTTGTAGGAGCAAATCTTGGTAAACATAAATTTACAAAAGTGAGTCCAAACAAAACAATAGAAGGATGTATTGGCGGAATTATAGGAGCAATAATAATGTTATTAGGATATACTGTAGCATGTAATAATTTATGGGGAATGAACATAAGTTATTTATACGTTATTTTAATATCAGTTGTAATAAGTGTTATTAGCCAAATAGGAGATTTAGCAGCATCAAGTATAAAAAGATATTGTGAAATAAAAGACTATAGTAACTTAATTCCTGGTCATGGAGGAATGTTAGATAGAATTGACAGTGTTATATTTGTATTACCATTTGCATATTTTTTATTAAGATTAATATGATGGAGGAAGATAAACTTGGGGTTTATAATAAATGCTTTTAAAATTATATTTATATTAGGGTTTTTAGTGTTAATACACGAAACCGGACATTTTATAGTTGCAAGATTGTGTAAGGTAAAAGTAAATGAATTTGCAATAGGCTTTGGACCAACAATTTGGAAAAAAGAAGGAGAAGGAACAAAATATGCTTTAAGATTAATCCCATTAGGTGGATTTGTAAGTATGGTAGGAGAAGAAGAACGCTCTGATGAGGAGGGTTCTTTTAGTAATAGTAGTATACCGAAAAGAATGGCAATTATAGTGGCAGGAGGACTTGTTAATATAATATTTGCATTAATAACATATATAATATTAATGCTAGTATTAACAGGCGGAAATGTAGGAGCTACATTATCAAATACTGGTAATTTTATTTTTTCTATGGTTGATAGCTTAAAACTACTATTTACTCGGAGGAGTGTCTGTAGACAGTTTGATGGGGCCAGTTGGAATATCTGGTGTAGTATCACAAACACATGGAATAGCAGAATTTGTTTATATTTTAGCATTAATATCTATGTCACTTGGAGTAACAAATTTATTACCATTTCCACCACTTGATGGAGGTAAATTTGTTTTGTTATTATTAGAAGCTATAAGAAGAAAGCCTTTAAAAGAAAGCACTGAAATTAACATACAAATGTTAGGTTTTGTATTGTTAATAGGATTGTCAATATATGTAACATATAATGACATAACAAGAATCTTTTAATTGATTGGAGTTACGCATATGGAAAAAACAATTAAAGAAATATTTAAAGATTATGATTCAAATAGTTTTGAATTAAATTCAGCTAAAATAAAAAATATTAATTTATTTAAAAAAGCAAATAAACTAGAAGTAGAAATTATATCTGATAAATTTATCAAAATTTCAGATATATATAAATTTGAAAGATATTTAGA
>CANQHH010000116.1 GCA_947623615.1 uncultured Clostridia bacterium
AAATTTCATATAATGACAAAGAAAGGGAATAAAAATGAAAAAACAACAGTTTAATCAAATTAAAGGAGGAACATCAGGAGTTACGTTAGTTGCATTAGTAGTAACAGTGGTAATTTTAATAATCTTATCGAGCATAACATTAAGGATTTTAATAAAAAACGGAATTATGAGTGGAGCAACACAACAAGAAGAGATGTACGAAAATAAAACGGCAACAGAACAAAAGAAAATTGATAGATTAGTAAATGAATATAAACAGGCAACTACAGTAGCTGAGAGACAACCTGAAGGAAATGAGCAAAAAGAGGAAACACCAACTTCACCTATAGAGGAAGAACTAGTACCCAAAACAGAAAATTGTATAGGGTATTATGCAGATTTAGATGGGGATAAACATGCAGATGGAATAATATATGCAGATTTAGCAATAGGGCAAGAGACAGAGGCTAAATGGAACGGCAATTCCGATAGTGTTTTTCAATATAGTAAAGTGACAAACAGCTTAAAGGAATATACAAAAGAAGAGGAAGAGGGAAGTGGATTTGGTTCATATACGGCTCCAATGCTAAAAGAAGTGAACAGTGGAGGAATTACAGACAGATTTTATGTGATGGCATTAAATGATTTTGACACAAGCAAGCATTATTGGTATTACAATGCATATAGAACAGGCAGAGATAAATTAAAAGATACTGGTAAGGTAGTAACAGGAGCAACAAATGACTTTGGAGAAGGGGAAATAAATACAAATTTTTGGATAGGAACATATAATGACGCAGATTCACAAGAAAAATATGGACAACCAAATGCAAATGACCTATGGAAGGTAATACAAGGAAATTTAGATGCTAATGGTAAAACGTGGTTTGTACCATCAAAATCAGAATGGTCAGCATTTGGAAACATGTGTTATACAAATGAAAAAATAATGATGACAACAGGCAACTATTGGGATTTTGGACTTAATAATTATTACTGGACATCTTCGCAAGAAGTTACTAATCTTGCATGGTTTACTCGTATCGATAATGGATATATTAGTGGCGTAAATGTTATCAATAGTTATTATGTGCGTTTGAGTACAACGTTCTAGTGAACAGTCTTAATTGACGTAATTTAGAAAAAGTAGAAAATTTTAGAACAAGATTAGCATAAATAAAAAGTATTTGACAGATTAAAATTAAGGTGCTATAATAATAATAGCTTATAAGTGATGTAAAGCTATTCATAAGCTATGTACTAGTATGTAGGGTAACGACTGCATACTCTTTTTTTATTGAATAGGAAAAATCAAAGATTTTTCTATTCAATAAAAATGCTATAATCGATATCGCCTTTGAGATTTGCTCATTTTATTCGCAAACTCAAATCGGCGAGAACAAAGGGCGGTCAAAGACCGCTTTGTTTTGCAAAAAATAAAGCGAGGTTATGTAACGATTTCACCTCGCTCCGACAAAGATTACTCCTTATCTAGTTTGTTCTGTAATGATTGTATTTCTGCTTTCAACCTTTCGATTTCTTGCAACAACAACCATATCAGTAAAAAAATTCAGCAAGAGATTATTTGATAATTTCTTGTTTTTATTATATAATGGGACAATAATAAAAGATGTAAAAAATTAGGAGATGTAAAAATGGAAAATAAGATTGAATTGTTTAAAGAATTAATAAACAGTAGTAATAATATAGTATTTTTTGGTGGGGCAGGTGTTTCTACTGAAAGTGGTATTCCTGATTTTAGAAGTAAAGACGGATTATATAATCAGCAATATAAATATCCACCAGAAGAAATATTAAGTCACACTTTTTTTATAAACAATACAGAAGAATTTTACAAATTTTATAAAAATAAGATGAATAGTTTGAAATATGAGCCAAATATAACACATATTAAACTAGCAGAGCTTGAAAATAAAGGAATATTAAAATCAGTAGTTACACAAAATATAGATGGGTTACATCAAAAAGCAGGGTCTAAAAATGTATATGAATTGCATGGGAGTGTGCTAAGAAATTATTGTATGAAATGCAATAAATTTTACGAAGCAGATTATATATTTAATAATACTGGTATTCCAAAATGCAGTTGTGGAGGAATAATAAAGCCAGATGTAGTGCTTTATGAAGAAGGATTAAATCAAGACCTATTAATTAAATCAATAAATGATATATCAAATGCAGATATGCTAATTGTTGCAGGCACATCTTTAACAGTACAGCCAGCAAGTAGTTTAATTAGATATTATAGAGGCAATAAATTAGTTCTAATAAATAAAGATAAAACTCCGTATGACTCAATAGCAAATTTAGTAATAAATGATAGCTTAGGTAAAGTGTTTAAAGAAATTGGTGTATAAGTAATTTTACTTGACAAAGTTTACATAAAAATGATATCATATTATATGATAATGGAAAAAATTTCATTTTGAAATAATAAATTATAAAGAGGAAATTGTCATGTTAATAGATAGTAAAGAAATTAAGAAAAATATTAAAGATATTGATGAAGTGATAAGTGAAGGGTTAAAAAATCCAGTAATTAACTATATTTGTATACAAAGAAAAAAACAAAATAGTGATAAAATAAAAAATAAACAAGACGAACTTTCTAGATTTATTGGATTTTGTATACTATTCAGAAAATTACAAGATGCTGAAGATTATATGTTAATAAGAGATAAAAAGGAACAAGTGGAATTTTTAAAGAATAAAATTGCTAAAGAATTGGGAATTCCTAAAAATGAAATTGAAGAAAGAAAAAAAGAGATAGTACAATATGCATATCAAAATTTTAAAAAAAGAGGATATGTTTTTCATGCTGCAAACAGTGTTTCAGTGAGAAAAAAGATGAATTATGGATTAAATGGAAGCGAAGTAAATGTTGAACATCAAAAAGAATTATTACGTATAGAAAAAATATATAGGAAATATGAACCAGATGCATTATATAGTCCACTGGGATTTGTTGCATTAGATATAGAGGAAAATAAAACAGGTTGGTTCTTTGATGGTTCTCCAATACGTGCTACAATTTATGCAAATTCTCCAGAATGGTTTAATTATTTTTGTGGAAAAAGTTATATTTATTTTGATGCAATTCCAGAAGAAAGAAGGACTGGATATGCTAATAAAGATTATAAAACAGCACTAGATGCTGTTATTTGGTTAGTAAAAAATAAAAACATGTCTTTAGAAGATAGAAAAGAAATAATGTTGTTTTTTATGAAGTGTTGGGATTTATTTAAAGAAGCAACTCCATGTTTAATGTTTATTCCGGTCGATGAAGTTGAAGTAAACTGTGATTTAAATATTGAACAATATCTGGATGATAATGGAACAGAGGAACTATTTAATGATATTATATTAGGGAAAGTATATGATGGTGAAAATTGTTGTTGTAAAAAAAATATTTTGCCTGAAAAGTTGTTATATGTTGATTTATCTCCAATACTTCCAAAATATAAAATTGAAAGAAAAAATAAAATGTTTAATTCATATCCCCATAGAGTAAATAAATCAAAAAATATATATGATGGTGAAGAAAGGTAAGAAAAATTAATTATGTCGGAGGAGATTATGAGTTTAAATAGATATAAGAATATACAATTAACAAAGAAAATAGATGAAGCTAATTGCATAACACATTCAGGGGTTTTTCATGTTGATGATGTTATTTCAACTGTATTTTTGAGTAAAATAATTGAAAAAGTTATTTTAGCAAGAATACCTTCTACAGAAAACATGAATTTAAAAGATAAAATTGTTTATGATATAGGCTTGGGAGAATTTGATCATCATCAAAAAAATAGAAATGGACAAAGAAAGAATGGAATATATTATTCATCAATAGGTTTATTATGGAAAAGATTTGGAGAAGAGTATTTAAATAGTTTAAATATAAAAAATGTGGACAAAGTTTTTAGATACATGGATAAAGAATTAATACAATATATTGATGCAACAGATAATATGCAAATGGAATATTTGGAAAATAAAGTTTCTCCGGATTTTATAAAATATTGCAATCCACAGTGGAATGAAAACATATCTGAAGATAAAGCCTTTATTCATGCAATTAGATTAGCAGATGAATTCTGGGAAGTTTATATTAAACATGCAATTGCAGAAGTTGAAGCAATGGAAATAATATTAAAAGAAGCAGAAAAACGCAAAGAATGTTATTTAGTATTTGATAGAGATTTACCATATAGAAAAGCTGTTAAATTATTGAAAAATGACAAAATAAAATATATTGTTTTAAAATCGAAAAGAGA
>CANQHH010000117.1 GCA_947623615.1 uncultured Clostridia bacterium
GAATTAGACTTTACAATTTTAAACATAAATGATAGAATAAAAATGTGTAAAAAGAGGTGAAAATAATGGGAAAACCAATTGTGGCAATTGTAGGAAGACCAAATGTAGGAAAATCTACTTTTTTTAATTATGTAGTGGGTAAAAGAATATCGATAGTAGAAGACACTCCAGGCGTTACAAGAGATAGAGTGTATGCAGATGCAAATTGGAGAGGTAGAAGTTTTACTTTAGTAGATACAGGAGGAATAGAGCCAGAATCAAATGATGTTATATTATCTCAAATGAGAGAGCAGGCTAATCTTGCAATTAATATGGCAGATGTAATACTTTTTCTAACAGATATAAAGCAAGGGGTTACATCAGCAGATCATGATATAGCATTAATGATTAGAAAATCAAACAAGCCAATTATATTGGTTTGTAATAAAGCAGATAATTATGGAAAAGATCCAGATGAATTATATGAATTTTACAATTTGGGATTAGGAGAACCACACAGAGTATCTTCAGTTAATGCAATAGGTATAGGTGATGTGCTAGATGTAATATATGAATCATTGCCACCTAAAAGTGCAGATGAAGATGAAACAGATGTTATTAAAGTTGCGATTATAGGGAAGCCAAATGTAGGAAAATCATCTTTAGTAAATAAAATACTAGGTGAAAAAAGAGTTATTGTAAGTGATATAGCTGGAACAACAAGAGATGCGATAGATTCTCGTTTTGAAAATGAACATGGAAAATACATTTTTATAGATACAGCAGGTATACGAAAAAAGAATAAGGTATCAGAAAACTTAGAAAGATACAGTGTTATGAGAAGTTTACTTGCAGTTGAGAGAGCAGATGTATGTATATTAATGTTAGATGCAAACGAGGGTGTAACTGAGCAGGATGCAAAAATAGCAGGAGAGGCACATGAGGCAGGCAAAGGAATTATAATAGTAGTAAATAAGTGGGATGAATATGAAAAGGAAAATGGTACACTAGAGAAGTATAAAAAAGATGTATATAATAAACTGGCATATTTATCATATGCTCCAATGTTGTTTATATCAGCTAAAACAGGACAAAGGGTAAATAAACTTTTTGAACTGATAAATAGTGTGGCAAGTCAAAATGCAATGAGAGTTTCTACATCTGTATTAAACCAAGTGCTAAATGAGGCTATAGCAATAGTTCAGCCTCCAACAGATAAAGGTAGAAGATTGCGAATATTTTATATGACACAAGGCTCGACAAAGCCACCAACATTTATAGTATTTGTAAATGACAAAAAACTATTTCATTTTTCATATGAAAGATATTTAATAAATCAGATAAGAAAAGAATTTGGTCTGACAGGGACACCAGTTAGAATGATTGTAAGAGAAAAAAGAGAAAAAGATGTATAGTATGTACATAAAAAAACAAAAAAGATAAAATAGGAGGTAATATATATGGCTTTATATTGTGTTATAGCTGTTATAGCATACCTAATAGGTAGTATTAATTTTTCGGTTATAATTAGTAAAAAAATGGGAGGATTTGATTTAAGAGAAAAAGGTAGTGGAAATGCAGGTACAACAAATGCACTTAGAACAATTGGAAAAAAAGCAGCTGCATTAACATTAGTATGTGACATATTAAAAGGTGTTGTTGCAATATTTATTGCAAAACTAATAGGTCTTATATGGTCAGATGTAGATAAAGCATTATTAGTACAAATTGCGGGAATAGCAGTTGTTATTGGTCATACATTTCCAATATTTTTTAAATTTAAAGGCGGAAAAGGTGTAGCAACATCACTAGGTGTACTTGTTACAACAAATTGGCAAATTGGTTTAATTTGTTTAGTGTTTGCTATAGTATTAATTGCACTAACACAAATGGTTTCTGTTGGATCAATTGTAGCAGCTATATTATATCCAGTACTTACAATGTTTATAGGTCAAAACTATATTGTGGAAGGTAATTATATCTTAGCAAGTATCATACTAGCAATATTAGTGGTATTTAATCATAGAGAAAATGTAAAGAGAATATTATCAGGTACAGAGAATAAGATAAGTTTTAAAAATACAAATTAGGAGGAAGTGTATGAAAAAAATATGTATAATAGGTAGTGGCAGTTGGGGAGTAGCATTAGCTATTCATGTTGCTAAAATGGGAAATGAAGTTAAATTATGGTCTTTTTCAAAGGAAGAAGCAGATATAATAAATAATGATAAAAAATGTAAGTTTTTACCAGATGTAGCTATTCCAGAAAATATATTTTGTACAACAGATATTGAAGAAGCAATAAAAGGAACAGATATGGTATTGCATGTTACACCATCTAAATTTACAAGAGAGACAATTAAGAAATATAAGCAATACATAGAAGATCAACCTGTAATTATATGTTCAAAAGGATTTGAAGCCTCAACATTATATACTTTAAGTGAAGTTGCATCAGAAGAAATGCCAAATGTTAAAATAGGAGTTTTTACAGGACCAAGTCATGCAGAAGAAGTATCATTAGAAATACCTACTGCTATAGTAATTGCATCAAAACATATAGATGTTCAATATATGATTCAAGATACATTTATGAATCAAAACATGAGAATATATACTACATATGATGTTAAAGGAGCAGAATTAGGAGGAGCATTAAAAAATATTATTGCTTTTTGTGCTGGTATTATTTCAGAATTAAATATGGGAGATAATACACTTGCAGCTCTTTTGACGAGAGGTTTAACAGAAATTTCTAGATTAGGTGTTGCAATGGGTGGAAATCATGATACATTTTATGGCTTATCAGGATTAGGAGACCTAATAGTTACATGTTTGAGTGAACATAGTAGAAATAGGAAAGCTGGTAGATGTATAGGAAAAGGTCTTTCAATAGAAGAAACTAGAGAGGCAGTAGGAATGACTATAGAGAGTATAGATAATATAGAAGTTGCATATCAATTATCTAAAAAAAATAATATTGAGATGCCAATAGTACATACAGTTTATGATGTTTTATATAATGGGCTAAAACCTCAAGAGGCAGTAACACGTCTTATGACACGTGAGAAAAAATGCGAATAAAATAATTACCAAGGATACCTTTCATATAGGTATCTTATTATTTTATCTGCATTTTCATCATTTACATTAATAAAAACACCTCTATCAAAACTAACCCACATTGAAATATTATATTTATCGTTATTTTCAATATATGCTCCAATAATATCTGCAAGTTCAAGTGGATTGGGGTATATTTTTTGCCATTCTAACATTTCTTCATTTTTATTTGTATAAATATCTGAACAAAAATTATTTAAAAATTTATTTATTTCATATTTATCTTCACTATATAATCTCACAATTGTATTCATAAATAAAAAACTCCTTTTATAATATTATTCTTAATTTAATAATATTAATACGAGAGAATAAAAGGTAATTATTTTGGTAATAATAAGTTTATAGATAACGAAAATGGAGGTTTTGGTAATTTTATGAAAAAATATGCAATAATGATTATTATTTTTGTTGGAATTATACTATTTAGTTTTAGTTTTTACTATATATATAGTAATAATAATAACTCTAAAAATGATATAAATACATTAAAATCAAAGGTTAACCAAGAAATAATATATCTAAATACATCAATCATATCAACAATGAATAAGCTTAATAATATTAGTTATATAGATTATGAAATAATTGAATATGAAGCATCTTCAGAAGGGAGTCAAGAAAGTCAAGGAAGCGAAAGTAGTCAACAGGGAGAAGGAGGAAGCAGTGGTGGTCAGCAAGAACAGCAATCTTCAGAGGGGAGTAGCTCAAGTAAAGTAACTAATATGAAAACAGAATATAACGGGATTTTAACAAGTGATACCAAAGTTGATTGGAAATACATGAAAAGAGAAGTTGAATTGATGTATGATACATGGACAAGCATATTAATTGATTTGAGTAGTTTAAATATTAATAAAGATAATTTGTTAAAATATAATGCTACATTAAACAATATTACTAAAGCAGTTGAAAAAGAAGATAAGAAGGAGAGTTTGAGATATTTTGCAGATTTATATAGTTTGCTTGTATCGTATTTAAGGGAATATTCAGATGATGGCAAAATGATTAATTTATATGAAACTAAAGATAATATTTTACATGCTTATGCACTGGTAGAATATGATGATAAATGGAATGAAATGAGTAAATATATGGGAAGTGCGCAAAATGCATATTCAAATATAATAAATAGTGGTTTGCAAAATAGCAAT
>CANQHH010000118.1 GCA_947623615.1 uncultured Clostridia bacterium
TTAACCGTATTCTTAAATATTATAGAGATATAATTGTTACAGTAAATAATGAACCAGATTTGATTGATTTAAAGATAATGGAAGTAGCTAGTTTAGATGATTTGGTAGATGTTGCAGAACAGAATGGTTGCAATATTATACATTATGAAGATTTAGTAAATAGATTAGACTATATGTATGTGATAGTGGATAATTATGCATATTACTATAAAATCTAAAATTGTATAAGAGCAGGTGGTAAAAAGCTTTAGATTTAGAAATAAGTCTAAGGCTTTTTTGTTGCTATAAAATTCACTTTTATTAAACAAAAAAATATTGTATTTATTCGCAAACTCAAATTTGATTAAAATTTTTTAGAAAAAATTAGCAAATTGATTGAAATAAAGATATTTTTTTGTTATAATTTGTATGGTAAAATAAGGACTAAGTCACTCAATTGAGTTACCTAGCCATAAATAACAATAAGGAGGATATGTTTTATGAAGAAAATACTAAGATTTGCAGTTGTTATTAGTATTATTTTTTCTATGCTGGGTGGAAATGTAGCAGTATTAGCAGCAGAAGTTGTGGAAATGCAAAATGAAAACACAGCAATAGTGGAAACTCCTTCTACAGACACAACAGAGACGACACCAACAGAACAAAGTGATGGAGAAGCAACTAAAGAAAAAGCAGAAGAAACAACTGAAGAGGCAGCAGAGGAAAAGACAGATGAAACAACTAATGTAACACCAGAGGAAAAGGCAGAAGACGAAACAGCTACTGAAGAGACATCAAATGTAGAGGAAAATACAACGGTAGATCAAACGGTAGTTGAAGAAGAAAATGTAATTGAAGGAGAAGAGGCTGGTAATACAGGTTATACAACAATGAGTGTAAATCCAGAATCAGGACCAACAATTTTTGAGGAAAGTTCAAATAAAGGTAATGGACGTACATATAGTTTAATGTCTAATTTACCAGATAGAGATGAACCAGATGGTTTAAAAGGTAGTTTAGAATTAAAAATAGACTTGAGACTTCCTCAACAAAAACTTAGTGCAGACAGTGTAAAGGTTACATTGACTAAAGAAGGTGGAAAAACTATAACATCAAGCGAAAAAGAAACAGGAAAGTCAAATGAAAAACAATTATTTTATGTTTTCAATGACTTAGAACCAAGCGAAAACTACTCTTTAAAAATTTCAGGAACGGGATATCAAACTTATGAAGCATCAGGAATTGAGGTAAAGGCAAATACAACAACAAATTTGGAATTCTCTAATGGATATGATGCTACAGCAATAGTGCTTGATCCTGTAACTGGAAAAACTCAAAACTTAGGACCAGGTGTTGTAAGAGTAGGAGATGTAGATGGCTCAGGAGATGTTACTCAAGCAGATATTGATGCTATATTAAATAAAATTGAAGGTAAATCTAGTGAAGCAGGATATAACTACAATCTTAACCAAGATAAGGATAAAGAGGGAAATGACATAATAGATATAATTGATTTATCTTATGCAGCAATTAATAAAACTTCAGATTATGTTACAGTAACTCCAAGATTTATTACAAACTTAAACTTAGAAACTGTAAAACCAATAGAACCAACATCAGGTAGTTATTATAGCGGAACAACTGATCCAACAGGAAAAACAGACCCAACTTTAGCATCAGATATAACAGAAGTTTTAGCAAGTAACGATAAACATGTTACTTTACAACCAAATGATACAAAAGCCGTAATATCTGAAGAAAATCCAATTGAAGTTGGAATAGAAATAGAAGAAAATACAGCTGAAGCTAAATTTATAAGTATTGAACCATCATCAAATCCAAACAACAACATAACAGATGGTACTATTACAGTAGATGGATATGATTATGAGCAAGATAAGGCTGTAGAATTAGTTTGTGAAATTGAAAAAAGGCCAGATTCAAATAAATCTGCGTCAGCTGACCTAGGAAATGGAGAAAAATTAGCCTTAAAGGTACTTAAGGTATATGCAAAGTCAGAAAATGGAATAAAAGCTGATCAACCTATGAAAATATCAGAACCAGTTTATGAGCCACAAGAAGGTGGAAAGGCATATGTTGAATCAGATGGAAGTATAACTGTTGATTTTGGAAGCCAAATTGCAATTAAAAGAGTTGTAATAAAAGTAACAGGAACAAAAGGAAATAAACTAGCTGATATAGCAAAAGTTGAGTTCTTAAACGGAATGGCAGACAAAATACCAGAACCACAATTAGGTATACCAGATCTAAGAGAACAAGAAATACTAGATTCAGTTAATGAAGATGGATTTGTTATAAGATGGAATAATGTTGTTAACGTTACAGGTTACAAAGTAATTGTAAGAGCAGTTCTAAAAGATAACAAAGAAGTAACAGAAATACATGAGGTTGATGGTCATGAATTTGCAATGTTAACATTTAATGGTGGAAAATTTATAAAAGATTTATTAAGTGAAAACGATTATAATGACTTTACAAAATATTATGTAAGTGTATGCTCAACAAATGGTGAATGGCAAAGCCAACCATCAAAAGAATTAGAAGTTCAGCCAAGACCAACAAGCAAACCACAAAAAGTTACAGGTGTAAATGCAAAACCAGGATATAAATTAATAAAAGTAACATGGAATGCAGATCGTAGAGCATCAGATTACTTTGTATATTATAGAAAAGCTGGAGATAGTGATTGGACATTAGCAAGTCCAACATATCAAAAGGATGAAATTGTACTTGGTTCTGATGGAAAAGTTATACCAGGCAAAAAACAAAAAGTAGAAAAAGGTATTACAGAAACAAACTTCACAATTTCAAACATAGAAGGAAAATACGAAGTAAAGGTAATAGCTCGTAACTTTATGGGAAGGAGCGATGATTCTGAGTTAGCAACAGCAGAAACATTAGCTGTTCAAGAAGTTGAATTACCAAAATACAAGAGAATAAACTTACCTGCTGTAGATGATGAAGGTAATAATAAAACAGGAGTATTAACACAAGGAATAAAAGGAATTTGGCATTCGTCTACTACTGGATTCAGAATGAATGATAGTAGTTTAGATGTAAACGAAAAAGATGGAACTTTAATAAAAGATGGAAAACTATATTCTGCAAAAGGTGTAGCAGATAATAGTTTCAGTTCATATTTCTCTTCAGCAGACTGGGATGCTGGTGGATTCTATGATAGTGACGATAAAGGTATAATCGTAGAATTTGATAAACCACATAAAATTAATTATATAACAATAGCAAAACCACAATGGGATGGATCATTCCAACATGCTACATTACGTTACAGAGATCAAGAAACCCAAAAGAATGTTAGAGTACGTGCATCATTAATAGCACAAAGACAAGACAAAGATAAAAATAAATATATAGCAATAAAATTAGCTAAACCAGTAACTACAGACAGACTAGTAATTGGTGTAGGTGGTGGAAGCAGTATTAATATTGCTGAAATGGGATTCTATGAGTATGACACAATTGAAGACGATATTAACGCATTATTTGGAGACAATATGCATTTAACTTTAGCAGATAATATAAAGACATCAACAGAAGCAGAAAAAGCAGCAGCACATGCTAAAGTTGATGAAATAGAAACAAGATTAACTACTCCAGATGAAAAGAGTGGAGAGATAAATCCAGAAGCTGATAACTTAAAGAAAGAATTAAATATAGCAAGAACATTAATTGACAAAGGTGACTTAGGAAAAATAACTAAAATCAATAGTATGGTTTCAACATGGTATGATACAAAGAGTGGAGACAATGATAAAGATGTTGAATTTAAAACAAGCTTAAATGGTTGGCAACCACTTGGAGTAGTAGCACGTGGAGGAGAAGAAATTACTGTATATGTAGGAAATCCATATAAAACAGTAGGTGAAACTACAGGATTACAATTAATTTGTACACAATGGCGTGCAGAAGCAGGAGAATGGCAAACTACTTTAATTGATAATTTACAAGTTGGAGCAAACACTATAACAGTACCAGATTTAATATCAACTAATAGAGAACATGGTGGTTCATTATATATTAACTATAAAGGATTAAAAGATGATTATCCAACAAGATATATAGACAGAGAATACGCTGTTAGAGTAGATGGTGGAGAAGAAATACCAGTACTTGATTTAACAGATAAAGAAGTGCTTGACTCAGCATATGGAAACGCAAAGAGAGTTCCATTATCAGAAGAAGAAAGAGCAAGCAGAATAGAACAATATGTTGGTGAGTTAGA
>CANQHH010000119.1 GCA_947623615.1 uncultured Clostridia bacterium
TATTGCTCTATATATTGTTTAGCCTGTTTTTTACTTATATTTAACAGTTCAGCTAAACCAAAATCACTAATTCCATATACTATACCAAAATTCACTGCTTTAGCAGAAGTTCTTTGACTTTTAGTCACCTCATCCATTGGAACTTCAAACACTTTTGAAGCTACTTGTTTATGAATATCTTCATCATTTTTAAATGCCTCTACCATATGTTCATCTTTTGAAATGTGTGCTAAAACTCTAAGTTCTATTTGCGAATAATCTGCATCTATGAATATATATCCTTCCTCTGGTTTAAATACTTTTCTAAGAGTTTTTCCAAATTCAGTACGAGTAGGAATATTTTGCAAATTTGGCTCTGTGCTACTTATTCTACCGTGTCGCAGTTATAGTTTGATGAAAATGAGAATGTATTCTTCCTGTTTTTTTATTTATATATGGTAGCATTCCCTCTACATAAGTAGAATTTAACTTTACCAAACTTCTATATTCCAATATTTTTTCTATTACAGGATGTTTATCTCTTAACTTCTCTAATATATCAACATCTGTAGAATATCCTTTTTTAGTTTTCTTATATACAGGTAACTCTAGCTTTTCGAATAGTATTTTTCCTAGCTGTTGTGTAGAATTTATATTAAATTCCTCACCACACAATTCATATATTTGCTTTCTAATATCTTCTATCTCTATTTTTAACTTTTCTCCAAATTTTACAAGTTCCTCTTCATCTACACGCATTCCGTTATATTGCATTTCACCTAAAACCTTAACAAGTGGCATTTCAATATTATTAAATAAATCTAATAAATCAACTTCTTGCAATTTTTTTATTGTTTCATCATATAATTTTTTTATAAGGTAAGTATAAAAACAATTTATATATTTTTCAGATTCTTCCTCTTCGTCATTTTGAAATAGTGTAATCTGTTCATTTTTTTTATTCTTTTCTTCGTAATTTGACAAATAGTCAGATACATTAATATTAAGATATATGCTAGATATATTTTCTATAGTATAATTATTCATAGTTTGATTTAGGTCATATGTTGCAATTTCTGCATCATAATATATATTATTTAACCTAACTCCCAATTGTCTTAACAAAACATAGTCTTCTCTTAATTTATAACCATATTTTTTTATTTCATTATCTTCGAATATACTACTCAAAGAACTAACAAATTGGTCATCATTTAGTTTTATATAATATACCTTATTTTCTTTTTCTCTATATATACAAATACATGTTACAGATTTATTTATAATATTAAAATTTGTATTATTATTCTCTAATTCATTTTGCAAGTTATTTTCTTTTTTACCTAAAAGATAAATTATTTCTTTTTCTTCTTTAATTTTTTTTATCAAATCAGGTAAATCTGGTACTTTTAATTCTTCTATTGTAAATAAATCTTCTATATTTTTATTTTCGTTATTATCGCTATTTACAGAATCAAATTTGTCTTTAAATCTTTCTATAAATCTATTAAATTTTAAATTTTTAAATATTTCTAATACCTTATCATTTTCCCACTCTTTAACTTGTAGCTCTGATATTTTCTCTTCAATTGGAACTTCAATATTTATTGTTCCTAATGTTCTAGACAACATTGCCAAATCTTTATTATTTACTAATTTTTCTTTTAATTTTCCTTTTATTATATCTGGATCTTTTTCTATTGTTTCATACAATTTATCAATATTATTATATTTTTTTATTAAATCAATAGCTGTTTTTTCTCCGACTCCTGGTACTCCTGGAATATTATCAGAAGAATCGCCCATCAAACCTTTTACTTCAATTAATTGTTTAGGCTTTACTCCATATTTTTCAATAATTTCAGCCTCACCAAAAGTATCTGTCTCAGTTTTTCCCATTTTTGTATGTGGAATTCTAATAGATATTTTATCACTTGCTAATTGAAAAGTATCTCTGTCACCAGAAAGAATTGTAACATTAATTCCTTGTTTTGAAGCCTTTTTAGCTAATGTTCCTAAAATATCATCAGCTTCATATCCTTCCTTTTCTATAATTGTAATATTCATCATTCTCAATATTTCTTTTATAATAGGCATTTGTTCAGCAAGTTCATTTGGCATCCCTTTTCGTGTTGCTTTATATCCTTCATATAACTTATGTCTCTGGGTTGGAGCCTTTAAATCAAATGCAACCGCAATATATTCTGGCTGTAAATCATCCATTGTCTTAAACATAATTGCCAAAAATCCATAAACCGCATTTGTATATTTCCCATCAGGCGTCGTCAGCATCTTATTTCCCATAATCCCATAAAACGCCCTATTTAATATACTATTCCCATCTATCAAAACTAGCATGTTTATTTGGGGACAGTCCCTTTTTCCTTTTTTTTATGATTTAGGGACAGGTCCCTCCTCCTTCCTGTATCTATATTTTAATTATTACCATTCTTTTTCGTAAATAACTCATCTGGGTTATATCTTTCTCTCTTCATTTGCTCACTTTTTACCGTATTTTCTCTGAATATTCTCTGTAATACATATCTTTCCTGTTGATCGCAACACCAATAATTAAGATGCAACAATGCTATCAAGGCTAATGACTCCCTTTGTACAGAACCATTTAAATCTTTTATAGAATTAATCTGTAAGCAATACTCATCAGATTTTTTGCTTTCGATTAATCTATATAATTTTTTCGGTAATTTCCCTATATACCTACTTCCTAACATATTTAATATACTGTAAACCTCTGAATATACTCTATCTCTCATATATATCCTCTTCCGATTCCTTTCCTTTATTTTTTAACTTTTCCTTATCTCTAAATATTGGTATAAGCTTTTCAGTTATCTCATTGATTTTTCCCATGTTTTCCTTTGTTTTCTCTTTTTTATTTTCACTCATTTTAAAATTGGGGACAGACCCTTTTCACTTTTTTTAGTGATTTAGGGACAGGTCATCTACAAGCATTTACAACCATCTACAAGCATCTACAAACACATCTACAACTATACCTATAACGCCAACCATATATAAACACACATAAATCTAATAGTGTGTATATTCCCCTTCTCCTTTCTCACCTAATTCATATCTATGCTATCTGATAAATCCACTTTTTTATCATCCATTTCATGTTCTAAATCCAAAAACACCTTATACAGTTCTTCCGTTCCTATAATATTCTGTATATATAGCTCTTCTAACTGCTTTTTTTTGCTGTTTGATATTCCCTGAATTATTTCTTTACGCCTAATTTTCAACTGCCTAGCCAAACTATCATAGCCTCTATCCATTCCTTGATATTCTTTTATTCCAACATTAGAATATTCTTTAATAACTTCATTTTCAAACACCTGTATTGTTTTATCGATTAACTCTAGTCCGCTTTTCACATCTTGCTTACAAATTTCCTCAATTCTAGCTTGTAGCATTTTTTGCATTTCCTCTCTACCTTCAATGCAAAACTTTGAGCAAAATTCTCCCAAAACATTCGCCATACCAGTCATATTATTTTCATATTTCGTAACTATTTTTTCTACCAATTCTCCATTAGATAAATTTTGCACATTCTCTTTTTTTCCTAAAAACACGTCCACTAACTCTTCGTATCTTTCGTATTCTTTCCTATTTATTCTCTCTCTATCTAATATTACTATAATTCCTTCATTTTCTCCCATTTGTGCCGCAGCCTTTTTAGCCACTCTCCACTCATCATTTTCTCCCTCTTGCTCTTCTGGTATGATTCCATCCTCTTCATTTCTAGCATATATTCTATCATAAACTATAAATTGTGGTCTATCTTTATAAAATCTTTCTTCTTCCTCATTAAATATCAATCTTTCATGTACGCTCTCATTGTGGTCACTTCTTGTATTATTAATTAATTCTTCTGGTATTCTGTACTCTATTCCATGTCCATAATCCCATCTTGCCGAACTTGTTGAAAAATCAGTATTCGCATCATCTGAATGTATATCCCATGGAGCAGATAGTGAAAATGCATTTTCTTCAATTGTGCAATATCCATATTTAGGATAAGCAGTATGATAAATAAACTCTGCAGGTTTTACCGGCTTTACTATAGCCAAATTATCTTCACCTATATATGACTTACAATTCCCATGATACTCAATATCCGGTCTATTCAATGAATCCCAAAAGTTTTCTGGCTCTTTTCCTTCGCCAAAATATGCCCCCTCAACTCTTACAAACATATTAAACTTTTTCTCAGGATC
>CANQHH010000120.1 GCA_947623615.1 uncultured Clostridia bacterium
ATAAGAATAGCTGGAGATAATTTAGATGAAGATATTGTAAATTATATAAAAAGAGAAAGAAATCTAGCTATAGGAGAAACAACAGCAGAGCACATAAAAAAAGAAATTGGATGTGCAATGCCACTTGTAACAGAAAAGAGTATGGAAGTAAGAGGTCGTGATTTAGGCACTGGATTACCAGAAACAATCACGATATCATCAGCTGAAATAGAAATTGCGATGAAGGAATCTATTGAAAAGATTATTGAAATTGTAAAGCTGACTTTAGAGAAAACTCCGCCAGAGCTAGCATCAGATATAATGGAAAAGGGAATAGTTTTAGCAGGAGGAGGAGCTCTTATAAAAAACTTAGATAAATTATTATCTATAAGAACTGAAATGCCAGTATATATTGCAGAAAGTCCTTTAGAGTGTGTGGTAAAAGGAACAGGAAAGACTTTAGAGGATTTAGAGAGATTAAAAGCAGTTTTAATAAATTCTAGAAAAAGAAGGTAAATCTAGGAGTGAAATATGAATAAAAGTAAGAAAAAGGGAATAGTTGGAATTATATTAACAATTATAATTTTAATTCTTTTAGTAATAGTAACAAATACAGACATAGCAAAGGTATCGTATGTAGAAAATATAGTAAGTACCTTGGTTATGCCTGTACAAAATGGTTTAACATATTTAAAAAATAAAATAGAAGGAAATAATAGTTTCTTTGAAAATGTGGATGCTTTAAAAGCGGAAAATGACGAATTAAAAAAGAAAAATAGTGAATTAGAGCAAACACTTAGAGAATATGAAATTGTTAAATCTGAAAATGACACATTAAAAGAATATGTAAATTTAAAAGACAAATATAAACAATATAAAACAATTCCAGCTTATGTAATAAATAAAGATGTAGGAAATTATAGTAATACAGTTGTAATAAATGTAGGAGAAAAAGACGGAATAAAAGAAAATATGACAGTAATTGCGCAAGAGGGGTTAGTGGGTCATGTTATATCAACAACAGAGAGTACAGCCAAAGTGCAAACCATTGTAGATACAGCAACAGCAGTAACAGGAACAATAAGTACAACTAAAGATGCTATAATTATTCAAGGAACTTTGGAAAGTGATAAAATATTAAATGCAACATATATTCCAACAGATGCAAGTATATTGCAAGGTGATAGTGTAGAAACATCAGGAATAGGTGGAATATATCCAAAAGGCATTCATATAGGAACAATAAAAGAGATAATAAATACAAATAATATAATAGATAGATATGCTACAGTAGAAACAGCAGTTGATTTTTCAAAATTAGCAACTGTATTAGTAATTTTAAATACAAACTAGATATTGAATAAAGGAGGAAACCAATTGAAAAAAGTAATAACAATAATATGTTTATTAATTGCATTTTTTATTATATATTTTTTACAAGCAAATTTTTTCACTTGGTTTACAATAGCAGGAGTTAAGCCTAACCTATTTATTGTTTTAGTTTTATTTATGGGACTTTTTGCAGGTAAAAAAATAGGAGCAGTGCTAGGCTTGATTTTTGGATTTTACCTAGATTTAGTAATAGGAAGAACAATAGGGATTTCTGGTATAATGTTAGGAATAATAGGTCTTTTAGGTGAGTATTTCGATAAAAATTTTTCAAAAGACAGTAGATTTACAATAATGCTTATGGTAATGGGGTCAACTATATTATATGAGTTTGCAACATATATGTTTAATGTATTTAGATTAGACATGACTCTAGAAATTTATAGTTTTATAAAGATTTTAATGATAGAAGTAGTATATAATTTAATCGTAGTTATTATTATATATCCATTATTCCAAAAAGCAGGGTATGCAATAGAAAATACATTTAAAACTAAAAATGTTTTAACAAGATATTTTTAAAAAAGAAGGTGAAAAGTTGAATACAATATCTGATAAAAGTAGTAAAATGAGATATAATTTATTAACAACAATCATATACATAGTAGGAATTATTTTATTAGTTCAGCTTTTCAATTTACAGATTGTAAAAGGAGAAGAGTATAGAGCTACATCAAATACAAGGCTTACAAGAGAATCTGAATTAAAAGCAGCCAGAGGTTCTTTAAAAGATAGAACAGGTATAGAATTAGTTACTAATGAAACTGGATTTAGTGTAGAAATATATAGAACAAAAGCAGATGACGAGACATTGAATAAAGGAATTGAAAGAGCTATAGAAATATTAGAAAGTAATAAAGATGGATTTATAGACAATTTGCCAATAAGTGTAAATCCATTTAAATTTACAGAAAAAGACGAATCAGCTCAAAAAAAATGGAAGAAAGACAATAACATTGATGAAAATGCTTCTGCAGAACAAACATTTTATGCTTTAAAAGAAAAATATAAGGTAAATAATGAAGATATACAAAAAGCAAGAAAGATAATATCAATAAGATATGAAATTAGTAGAAATGGTTATAGTTCTACTAAGTCAGTAAAAATAGCAAAAAATATAAGTAGAAATAGTGCTGTACAAATAAGAGAGCAAAATGGCGTTTTAGTTGGAATGAATATTGTGACAGAGCCTATAGTAAAATATACATCAGGTAATCTTGCTTCACATATATTAGGTTATGTAGGAGCTATAGATGAAGAGGAATATAATACAAGAAAAGACAGATATGATAGTGATGACATAATAGGAAAAAATGGTATACAATATATATTTGAGGACTATTTAAAAGGTCAAGATGGAATAAAACAGATAGATATGACAGTTGATGGAACTATAACAAGTGAATATGTATCAAAAGAGGCTGTTGCAGGCTCTGATGTCATATTAACCATAGATGCAAATTTACAAGCAATTGCAGAAAAAGCACTTAAAAATGATATAAAAAAGATTGCAAGAGGTGGTTTTGGAACTAAGTATGATGCAGATGCTGGTGCTGTTGTAGTTATGAATGTAAAAACAGGAGAGGTATTAGCTTTAGCAAGTTATCCTGATTATAACCCACAGTTGTTTGTAAATGGAATAACTCAAAAGGAATTTGATTCATATCAAAAAGGAAATAACCTATATAATAGGGCTGTTTCAGGAGCATATGCCCCTGGTTCAACATTTAAAATGGCAACAGCTATAGCAGGATTGCAAACAGGAAAAATAACAACAACATCAACTATTAATGATACTGGTGTATATCCTAGAGGTCATCATCCAGTATGTTGGAATAGATCAGGTCATGGCTATTTAAATGTAACACAAGCTTTAAAATATTCATGTAACTATTTCTTCTATGAAGTAGGATATAGGGTAGGGATAGATAATTTATCTAAATATGCAAAATATCTTGGATTAGGAAGAAAAACAGGAATAGAGCTAGAAGGTGAAACAGCTGGTTCCTTAGCAACAAAAGATAAAGCGAAAGAATGGTATGTGTCAGATACATTATCTGCAGCTATAGGTCAAAGTTATAACAGCTTTTCTCCAATACAAATGGCTAAATATGTTAGTGTACTTGCAAACGGAGGAAAAGATATTGATGTAACATTAATAAAATCTATAATAAATGCAAATGGAACCGAAGTTTCAAAAGATGAAATTAATGATTATGTAAATAAAAAATTAGGATTAGAAGAAGAAAAAATTGATGGTATAAAACTTAAATCAAAAAATATAGATGCAATTTTAAAAGGAATGAAGGGTGTAACTAGTGAATCTGGTGGTACGGCATATTCAACATTTGCTGATTTCAACATAGAAGTTGGAGGAAAGACAGGTTCTGCACAAACTGGAGTGGAAGGAAGAGTTAACGCATGGTTTGTTGGTTTTGCGCCATATGATGATCCAGAAATTGCTGTAGTTGTATTTGTAGAAAAGGGAGGTTCAGGTTCATATACAGCAGGAGTTGCAAAAGAGATTATGGCTCAATATTTTGGAATGAATTCTAATTCTATAACAGAAAATATGAAAGCAATGTCTAGTAAAGAAGCTGTTAGATAAGAAAGGATGTTTAATTAATGAAAAACTGTATTAGTATAAGTATGAAGAAAGATCAAGTAATAATTAGAATTGAAGAAAACTCAGATCAAAGGGAAATAATATCTAATCTTAAGAAAAAAATGATAGAATTAAAAAATTTATATCAAAATGATAAAACACCTATATATATTGTTGGAAAAGTATTGAAAAACAGAGAGATGGAGGAGATACAATCTTTAATAAAAAGGTTTATAGATGTA
>CANQHH010000121.1 GCA_947623615.1 uncultured Clostridia bacterium
TTAAACCATTTATTACATGATTTGTAGTCTGTTAAGCTATATATGTAATATTCCATAAAGTTTGCAATATTAGATTTTCCTGTATATTTTTCCAAGTAGTTATTATAGAAACCAGATGTTACATTTGTAGCAGAATTGTTATTCTTGATTAAGTTTGCTGATATATTTTCTATAGTCATTCTGTTACTAAACATCTCTTTTCCATGGAACATAATTGTATCTGCTACCTCTACTCCATTCATATCCAAGTCATACCAGAATTTAAAGTAATTGTATGTAAATAACAATTGTTTTAGTTTACTATCTGTTAATTTCTGTTCAATTATATTATCTAATACATCACTATCTAATGTTGGTATATATTCATAATCCACTAATGTATTTTCAATAAATTCTGTAATATTCTTTTTAGTCACATTGTCAAAGTACTCTTTGTATAACCTGCTATCACTTATACTTGCTGTTACAGGATCTAAATCTCTAGTAAATTCATAAGCTGATACTTTTTTAACAAGTTTCTTTACAATACTTGAATCAGCATCCATTACATATTTATTAAAGTTATAACCAATTCCTAATTCAGGTATTATATATGAAGCAATATTTCCATAATAGTCGTCAAAACGTATATTATAATCTTTTCCAGTACCATCTTCAAATACTACTCTAATTTTTGATAATTTTTTATAATTGTCTGTTGTTAGAGTTGTAACAAGTTTATGATTATTATCATAAGCTAAAACAAATTTAATAAGCTTGTTAGTTAAATCTTCATCATTTTTTATCTTGTTACCATCTGTCAAAATTTCTTTTGCATCATAGAATGGCATTAATTTATACATATTGTGATATGTAATTTCCTTTTCACTTCTGTAATCACTCATTTTGTATAATCTATTATAGTCAGGTATATATACATTAGGATTACTTGGTTTACTTCCACTATCTGTATATGATGCTGTAGCTCCTTTTAATGTTGGCAATTTATCAAATGAAGTATCATCTGGAATATTCCATATCTTGTCTGAAAATTCTAAAGTATTTCTAAAGAATTCAGCATTTATATCTTTTTTAGATATTGTTTCAATTCCATCTCTTTGATTTTTTACTGCTGTTGATTCTTCTAATTGATAGTTATTAACTGAATTATCTGAAATATTACCCTTGTTGCTGTAAATTGTACAAGCATGTCCTGATGCTAATAAACTCAAGTTATTTTTTAATGTAACACCATTAGGTGAAGATACAATCTCTCCATTTCCACTTCCGTCATTCTGACCAAAATATGTAGAAAGATTTACATTAACTATATTATTAGATATTTCACTGTTCTTATCAGCATTAGACACTAAACCACTGTTTTGTTGCCATCCACTTGTAACTCTTCCTTGTATATAACAATTCTTTATAACTGATTGTCTTAATGTACAAACTCCACTTGCATTTGCACAACTATATGTAGCTCCATTAAACCTGATATCAGTAGCACTAGATTCTTGGACAATAGAATTATTATTTAATTCTAGAGCAAATAAAGCATTGTTATTTCTAGCTTCACTTGTGCAATTTAATACAACTCCAGTTATATGAACATTTGTCAATTCCGTTGCACTACCTTTTTTCACTATAACTGCCTGATTCGTAGATTTAGTAAATTCAATATCTTTAAATACAAGATTTTTTATTTTAGCATCTTGAGTTGAACTAAATAACACTTTATGAAGATTACTGATTGTATGTCCATTTCCATCTAGTTCGCCCCTAAATACAAAATCAATTACTGCCTCTGAATCATCATTATTAGTTTCATAATCAGATAGGTCATAATCTCTGTCTAATACAATTTTATCTGTAGGACCAGCTGTTTTCATTCTTTCTAATAAATTTTTAAATGTATCGTTATAGCTATAGTTTTCTTCTTCTAAAATATCTAATGTTACTTCTAATGGTTTCAATCCTTCAGAAGTATATACTTTTGCATCTTCATATGCTAGTTTCAATTTTAATTTTCCATCATCTGTTTTTTCATAACCAGTTATTTCACTATAGAATGCTGGTAAATCTCTCATTGTTACTTTTACTAAACAGTTATTTAAGTTTTCAAGGTTCTCTTCTTTTATGCTCTCTACTTTTTCAGCATTCTCACTATCACCAAATCTATATACCTCAACATCCATTATATCTTTCATTTCTATATAACGAGTATTGATAGTAACTACTTCAAATGCAACTTGCTCATCTTGATAATAGTTAAATTGATCATCTGGGTTTGAGTCCCTATTATAAGTAGATGTAATTGTTACAAAATATTTTGATGCACCTGTTCTTTCAAATGTTTTACTGTTTTCTCCTATATTTAAGCTAGGATCTGTTAAAGGTATTTCAACACCATATTCATCTTTAATATTTGCTTCTATTACTTTACTTGACATATCTTTATCATTGATATTTATGTCTAATCTAATTCTGTCATTGTCGCTATCTTCTGAATACTTAAAGTCTTCAATTGAAATTACATCTTTTAATACTTCTAACGTAATTTTTTTATCATTTAATTCTACAACATTACCACTATTTAATTTAACTGAATTGATATTAGCATTTATTATTCCTGCATTTTCATAACCTTTCATAGTTAGGTAATATGTTTTTTCACTTTCAGGTTCTTTATTTAGTGTATAGTTTTGATTATCTATAACAAGACTTTCAGGCACTAATGAATTTTTAGCTTCAAAATCAAATGATACTTTTATGTCCTCATTTTTCTCAAAGTAATCTGTTTCTTCACCTTTGCTATTATATTTCTTAATATTACTAAATTCTATATCATACGAACCAGTTAATATAAATGGTTTTGTAAATATCTCATTATTTTGATAATAATTTTCTTCTTGATATTCGTTATTTAAGCAGTCTGAATCTAGGTCATAAGTTGCTTTAATTTTAAATTCTAATGCTGTATCTGACTCAACATCAAATTCAATATTATTTTCTCCAACCTCAACAGGTTTTGTCTCACCATTTACTTCAGCATTGATTGTACTTGCCCCTAATACTTGGTCTGGATCTGAAATTTTAAAAGAGAATTTTACTTTTTTATCTTTTATATTATTTTCAGTATGATAATCTTCTACTATTGGAACTTGTTTTAAAATATCTATTCTATCAGTCCTATTAACCTCTTCTGATTCTCCATTACTGAAATTAACATTTGTAATATTAAGTTTTTCCTCTCCTGCATTCTTTTGAACAATATAATGTATTCTATATGTTTCGTTTCCAAGATTTTCAACCTCATAATCTTCTCCATTAACTGTTACTGTAGTAATTGAAACAGCCTTATCTAAATTTGCCTGATCATGTGGATTTATTTCAACAATTCTTGTACTGCTGATTGAATAATCCATTGAAATCATTTCACCTTTCTCAGGATAAAGAGTTGATGGTTTAGCATTTAAAATTGATGTTGTAACTTTAGAATCATATTCGTTTCTGTATATTCTTTGAGATTGTGTATAACCATCATAAATCATTATTTCGGCATTTACTTCTATAACATATTTTGAAGTAGGTGGATTTGGTATATTAAATTCAACATAGTTTTCATTTTTGGTTGCTTCTTGAATAGTATCAATAACTTTTCCTTGTGAATCTTTTAAAGTAAATTTCAAATTAGATTTTATAGTATTATCTGGATCTGTCGCCTTAAATGTAAATTTAACTTTTTGATTTTCCAAATCTTCATCATATTCAGTTATTTCAAATTTTGCAGTTTGTGGTCGAACCCATAATCCTACTGTTTGATTTATCTCAAAAGCTATACCATTTTTAAGAATAATTTTCTCATACTCAAAAGTGTATTTGTCAAATTCCATTGGTAAATATGAAGGAACTCTATATATATTATCAGTACCCTCACGAAGTACGACTGGATATTCTTTTCCATCAATAATAACTTTTTCTACTTCAGACTGTACATTACATGTAAATGTAAATTCTAAAGGTCTATTTTCTTCATCATTTGGATCTGTTGAAAAAATATAATATCCTGCATTATCACTAAATGTACATTCATAGTTCGTATCTCCAGTTATTTTTATGTTCTTTTCAAAAATATTTTGTGTTCGGATACTATCTCCTTCATCTTCACCACTAAATGCACTAAGCATTTTTTGTAATACATTTAATTTTTTAGTCGGAAC
>CANQHH010000122.1 GCA_947623615.1 uncultured Clostridia bacterium
GATTTTGGTTTTTTACCAAGATTAGCATTCAATTTGGATAAATTTTTCAGAAAAGCAGGTAGCTCTGGAAAACAAGCACTAACAATGTGTATGGGATTTGGCTGTAATGCTGCAGGAGTTATAGGCTGTAGAATTGTAGATTCGCCTCGAGAAAAACTCATTTCTATATTAACAAATGCATTTGTACCATGTAATGGCAGATTTCCATTTTTAATAACAATATCTATGATATTTTTTGCAGGAAGCACAACAGGAGCTTTCTCTTCAGTAATATCAACAGTAACAGTATTATTGGTTGTATTAATCGGAATTATAATGACATTATTAGTATCAAAATTTTTATCAAAAACTATTTTAAAAGGTATGTCTTCGTCATTTATACTGGAATTACCGCCATATAGAAAGCCTCAAATTGGAAAGGTTTTAGTGCGTTCAATATTTGATAGGACGTTATTTGTTTTAGCTAGAGCAATAAAAGTTGCAGCTCCTGCTGGCATAATTTTATGGCTAATGGCAAATATTAATATTGGAGATGTTAGTATATTAACAAGTGTTGCAATGTTTTTAGATCCATTTGCGAGACTAATGGGATTAGATGGATATATATTAACAGCATTTATACTTGGATTTCCGGCAAATGAAATTGTATTGCCAATAATCTTAATGAGCTACATGCAAGCAGGTTCATTAGTAGATTTGGAAAATGCAGGTGTAATAGGAAATATATTAATTCAAAACGGTTGGACATATTTAACTGCAATAAATACAATGATTTTTACATTAATGCATTTCCCTTGTAGTACAACATTTTTAACAATAAAGAAAGAAGCAGGAAGTTGGAAATGGGCAATATTGTCTTTAGTTTTACCGACAATTTGTGGAATTATAATTTGCATTATAACTACAGCTATATATAATATTTGTAGTATTTAGCAACATAAAAAGAACATGAAAACATGTTCTTTTTTGGACTATAAATAAACAAATATGTTTTTTGCATCTTGATTACGGATTGCAAGTACTGTACCTCTAATCTCATAAGCAATAGGGTCTCCTGAGGTACTCTTAAATATTGGGGTAATAGACGTATGAGGAATAATTCCTAAGTCCATAAGCCTTCTTTTTATACTATTAGAGCAATTAATAGTATGTATTTTGGCTTCTAAATTAAGACTTAAATCGGTTAACGGAATTGTGTTTTTCATTGTAATGTCACCTCCAAAATAAAGTGAGTCAGTATATATTATGTAAAGCACACGAAAAAGTGACATATATTTTATGAACTCATAAATATATTTTTATAAGAAAAGTGGCTTCGCCACATGTGCAAAATTGCTTCGCAATTATTGCACGGCCCAAGGAAACTTAACCTTGTTGAATAGGAAAAATCTTTGATATTTCCTATTCAATAAAAAAAGTGGAAAATTCCCCTCAAAAACCCTTGACTTATACAATTTTACGATGTATAATGTTAAAGCATGTATTTGGCGATGAAGTAAGATGTGGCTACAGTATGTATTTTTATACATATATGGAGGGAACTCTTATGGAGTATGTCGTGGCTAAGACCAAGGCGGTAAGTTTTTAAATATAGCACTTATCCCAAGAATTATCATGCAAACTTGGGTTTTTATATTGGTAAATAAAGAAACACCAGGGTGCGTTTATAACTTCCGACCGAAAAAACAAATTTAAGGAGGGAATTTTAAAAATGGCAAAAAATGCAAATACTGTAACAAGTGAAAAAATTAGAATAAGATTAAAGGCTTATGATCATGTTGTTTTAGAACAGTCTGCTGAAAAGATAGTAGATACTGCTAAAAAAACAGGAGCAAAAGTTTCTGGTCCTATTCCATTACCAACACAGAAAGAAGTTATAACAATATTACGTTCTCCACACAAACACAAAGATTCAAGAGAGCAATTTGAAATGAGAACACATAAAAGAGTTATAGATATTCTTTATCCAACACAAAAAACAGTAGATAGTCTTATGAAAATAGACTTACCAGCTGGTGTTGATATTGAAATAAAATTATAAGATTAATTAAAACAAAGTAAAACCAAGCTGGCAAAATATATAAAAAGGTCAGCCAATAGTTAGGAGGAAAGAAAGATGAATAAAGGATTAATCGGAAAGAAAATTGGAATGACACAAATATTTGATGAAACAGGTAAAGTTATTCCAGTAACAGTTATAGAAGCTGGTCCTTGTGTTGTAGCACAAGTAAAAACAGTTGAAACAGATAATTACACTGCAATTCAATTAGGATTTGGAGATGTAAAAGAAAAGAAGGTTATTAAACCAATAAGAGGACATTATGCAAAAGCAAATATCAAACCTAAAAAACATTTAAGAGAATTTAGAGTAGATTCAGTAGAAAATTTCAAAGTAGGTGATGAGCTTAAAGCAGATGTTTTTGCACAAGGAGATAAAATAGATATACAAGGTATAACTAAAGGAAAGGGATTCCAAGGTGTTATAAAACGTCATGGACAATCAAGAGGACCTATGGGACATGGTTCTATGTATCATAGAAGACCTGGTTCAATGGGACCAACATCTACTCCAGGTAGAGTTTTCAAAGGTAAAAAATTACCAGGACATATGGGAGTTCAAACAGTTACAATTCAAAACTTAGAAGTTGTAAGAGTAGATTTAGATAAAAATGTATTATTAGTAAAAGGTAGTGTACCAGGAGCTAAAGGTGCAATACTAAAAATAAAATCAAGTGTAAAATCAAAATAGAGAAGGAGGAGAAACGAAATGCCTAAAATAGACGTATATGATATAGAAGGTAAGAAAGTTAGTGATGTTGAGCTAAAAGAAGAAATATTTGGTATAGAACCAAATGAAGCTATTGTACATAGCGTTTTAGTTAATTTTTTAGCTAACCAAAGACAAGGTACACAAAACACTAAAACGAGAGCTGAAGTTCGTGGTGGTGGAAAAAAACCTTGGAGACAAAAAGGAACAGGTAGAGCAAGACAAGGAAGTATTAGAGCTCCACAATGGATTAAAGGTGGTATAGCTTTAGGTCCAAAACCTCGTTCATACAAATACAGAGTAAATAAAAAAGAAAAGAGACTTGCTATTAAGTCTTGCTTAAGTTCAAAAGTATTAGAAAAAGAATTAGTAGTTGTTGATAGCTTACCATTCAAAGAAATAAAAACAAAAGAAATGGTAAAAACATTATCAAATTTAAAGGTAGAAGGAAAAACATTAATTCTTTTACCAGAAAAAAATGAAACAGTACAAAAATCAGCAAGAAATATAGAAGGTGTAAAAACTACACTTGTAAACACAATAAATGTATACGATTTACTAAAATACAAAAATCTTGTTATAACATTAGATACTGTTAAAAAATTAGAGGAGGTGTACGCATAAATGGTAGCAGAAGATATAATAATTGCTCCAATAGTTACTGAAAAAAGTACAGATGGTATTGGAGAAGGAAAGTACACTTTTAAAGTAAACAAAAATGCAACAAAAATAGACATAAAAAACGCAGTAGAAAAATTATTCGAAGTTAAAGTTTTAAGTGTTAATACTATGATGGTTAAAGGAAAAGAAAAAAGAGTTGGAAGAAATGTTGGAAGAACTTCTGATTGGAAAAAAGCAATAGTTACAATAGATACAAATGCTTCTGAAAAAACTTATTTATCAAAAGGCGGAAAAGAAGTTAAAATAAATAAAAAATATAAAGATTCTATTGAAGAATTTATGGGTGCATAATTAAAGCATCACAAATTATCTGGAATAAACCAGGAAAATAAATATAAAAGGAGAGAATAGAAAATGGGAATGAAACACTTTAAAGCGTATACTCCATCAAGAAGAAATATGACAGTTTCAGATTTTTCAGAAATAACAAAAAAGACTCCTGAAAAATCACTATTAAGAACAAAAAAGAAAAATGCAGGTAGAAACTCATATGGAAGAATAACAGTAAGACATCAAGGTGGAGGAAACAGACAAAAATATAGATTAGTAGATTTTAAAAGAAATAAAGTAGATATGCCAGCAACAGTAATAGGTATAGAATATGATCCAAATCGTAGTGCTAATATAGCTTTAATTCAATATGAAGATGGAGAAAAATCATATATATTAGCTCCAGTAGGATTAAAAGA
>CANQHH010000123.1 GCA_947623615.1 uncultured Clostridia bacterium
CAAAAAATCCACCAACTGGAATTAGGATTACTATAGCAATTATTAATAATACCTTTGCAGCTGGATGTTTTGAAAAAAATGAGTTTTTGCCTTTCTTTTTACTTTCCTTATTTCTGCTTGTATTATCTTCTTTTGATATATCTTCTGAAACTGTATCTATCCTTTGAGTATATGCATTCATATCTATATTTTCATTTACAAAATCACCGTCAGGATTCTTTAATGCCATTCCTAAATCTTTTAACATTTCTGTAGCACTCGAATATCTAAGATTTGTATCTTTTTGCATTGCCTTTAATATTATCTTATTTACTGCAAATGGTATTGATGGATTCAATTTCATTGGCTCAATTGGTTTTTCTTGCATATGTTTTAATGCTATTGATACTGGAGTATCTGCATCAAATGGAACCCTTCCTGTTAGCATTTCATACATTACAATACCTAGAGAGTATATATCAGATTTTGCATCTGTATATCCACCTCTTGCATGTTCAGGTGAAAAATAATGTACTGAACCAATTGTAGTACCAAATGCTGTTATTGTAGAATTTGATACAGCTTTAGCAATACCGAAATCTGTTACTTTTGCAATTCCATCTTCAGTTATAATTATATTATGTGGTTTTATATCTCTATGTATTATATTATTTTTATGAGCTGTCTCTAAAGCTGAAGCTATTTGTATAGCTATATTTAATGACCATTTCCATGGAAGTACACCATCTTCATCTATTATTTCTTTTAATGTTTTTCCATGAATTAATTCCATTACAATATAATATATATTATCTTGATTTCCTACATCATATATAGATACTATATTAGGATGAGCTAAACTTGCAGCTGCTTGTGCTTCTACTTTAAATCTTCTTATAAATTCTTCGTCTGTTGTAAACTCATCTTTTAGCACTTTAACTGCAACATATCTTTGTAATGTCGAATCTTTAGCTTTATATACTGTAGCCATTCCTCCATTTCCAATTTTTTCTAAAATTTCATATCTATTTTCTATTATTCTACCTTTTAAATCCATAAAAAACTCTCTCTCCTTACATTATAATTACAACCGTAATATTGTCATATCCACCTAATACATTTGCCTCTTCCACCAACTTATTTGCTGCTGTTTGTGGTTCCTGAATAACCAATTTAGCCATTTCCTCTTCGCTTACCATATTGGTTAATCCATCTGAACATATTAATAAAATATCATTTTTTTCCATATTTCTAGCTCTTATATCAGGCTCTACATAAGGTGTACATCCTAATGCCTTTGTAAGCATATTTTTCTTAGGATGTGTATTTGCTTCTTCTCTAGTTATTTTTCCATCTTCAACTAATTGTTGCACATAACTATGATCTTTAGTAAGCTTTCTTATAACATTATTTCTTATTCTATATATTCTGCTGTCTCCAATATGTCCAATATATACCTTATTATTATATATTAAACAAACTTCTAAAGTAGTACCCATTCCTTCTAATTCTTCAGATTCTTTTGATTTTTCAAATACTACATTATTAGCATATTCCATTGCATTTTGCACTAATTTTAGGATTTCATCTTTATTTTTATTTATCTTACTAAATTCTTTTTGTATATATTCTTTTGCAGATTCTGTAGCCAATTTACTTGCTATTTCTCCACCTTTATATCCACCCATTCCATCAGCTAATATGTATAATTCTACCTCGTCTTCTGGAGATGAAATATAATAATAGTCTTGATTTATTTCTCTTGTCCTTCCTATATCAGTTCTTGCAAAAACCATATTTTATTCTTCCTCCTGATTTTCTAATTTTTTTCTTCTAAGTTGACCACATGCAGCATCTATATCTGAACCTAGCTCTCTTCTAATTGTTGCTACTATACCGTTTTTATTAAGATAATCTCTAAATTTTATTATATTTTCATTAGTGCTTTTTACAAATTTTCCATTATCAATTTTATTTATTGGAATTAAATTCACATGACACAGCTTTCCTTTTAATAATTTAACTAATTCTTTAGCATCTTCTAAATTATCATTATTATCTTTTGCCAGTGCATATTCAAATGATATTCGCTTATTAGTTTTTGAGATATAGTAATCACATGCATCCATTAATTCTTTTATATTATATTTTCGATTTACTGGCATCATTTTGCTTCTCTTATCGTCATTTGTTGCATGTAATGATATAGAAAGTGTACATTGCAATTCTTCATCTGCAAATTCGCGTATTTTAGGAACTAGTCCACTTGTTGATATGCTAATATGTCTTGCTCCAATGTTTAATCCCTTTTGATTATTTATAATTCTTACTGCATTCATAACATTTTCGTAATTGTCAAATGGCTCACCTATTCCCATAAATACAACATTTGAAATATTATCTTGTATATCTTGTTCAACTGCTAAAATTTGCTCTACTATTTCTCCACTTGTTAAACTTCTTACAAATTTAACACCAGTGGATGCACAAAATTCACAGCCCATTTTGCATCCTATTTGTGAAGAAACACAAATTGTCTTTCCATGATGATATTCCATTAAAACTGTTTCTATTGCATTTCCATCTAGTACATCAAATAAATATTTTTTTGTGCCGTCTGATGACTCTTGCTTTTTTAAAATTTTATAATTACACATAGTAAAATTTTCTTTTAGTTTTTCTCTTAATTCTAAAGATAAATTAGTCATTTCATCAAACTCTTTTACCTTGTCTACATATATCCATTTGAAAATTTGCTCTGCTCTATATTTTTTCTCATCTAACAAGACAAGTTGCTCTTTTAATTCTTCTAAATTATAATCTTTTATATTTTTCATAACAATCTTTCTTTTATATTATACTATTAAACATTTATATCATATATTTTCTTTTTTTTCAATCTTATTTTATATTTTTACATAGTAATTTCGTCGAATATTACCAAATTGTAGTATTCGATGAAACTACTACAATATTTTACCTAATCTTTAAGCTTTCTTTTTCTTGTGAAACTGGAATTTTTGATTTTATATATTCCAATGCTTTTTTATCATCAACTTTTGTTCCATCTAAATTTAATTGCTTTAGATTCTTCATTTCCATTACTCTTTTAAAATTAACAACTTTTTTTATATTAGTTAATTTTAAATTTTCAATATTCTCTACACCATTTATTGTAGATATATCAACCATTTCAAAAATTCCATTAATTGTCAAATTTTTTGGAACAACAATACCATTTAGCTTTTTAAATTTACAACTATTTATAATTAGATTATCTAAATTTGGAATATTATATGAATTTTTAGATTCATAATTACATGAAGCTATTTGAATATAGCACAAATCTTGAAATTCGCTTAACATTTCAATAACTTTATCATCAATTTTAAAATATTGTAATGTCAATAATTGAAGGTTTGGAAATAATTTTAGTTCAGATAAGTCAATCTCCTTATTTTTATTTGAAAAAGTAAAATTATTTAATCCTAATTCAGTTATTTTTTCCATATCCTCTTTAGTAAGCTCTTCATCTTCAAAACGACCTAATTTTAATTTTATATCTTTTTCTAAAAACTTATTCATAAGCTATAACTCTCCTTATTTATCTTTCCTCCATTTTTTTATCGTTTATTTGTTCATCTTTATGTAGCTCCTCTTGTTTTCCTTTATTCATAATATCTTTAGGTGTTAACCCCCATCTACTTAAATGCCATGATGGTACTTCCTTTTTTGCAGATTGTACATTTTCATCAATTCTTATATTCTCATCATTTTTCGCCGGTGGGAGTGCCTTTTTCTTATTAAATGAATGAGCTCCAAATACTTCCTTAACTCCTGTTAAACTAGATTTAATTAATTTTCCCAAATACACCAATGTATCAGCCATCAGCTTTACATTTCCTATAATATCCTTAGAATTTGGAACTTTAAAATTACCTATATATTTATTATTTCCAAATAATTTACCTATTTCTTTTTGTGGAAATTCTACATTACATTCAGGTCCTGGATTATCATATTTTTCATCAGCTTGACACTGTTTGTCCGTTTTTAAAGCGTTTGTTGGTATTAAACCAAATCTAATCCTATCTGCATCCCATGTTGGATCTGCATTATACCATTCACCATCTATTTTTACTTTGGTCCATGC
>CANQHH010000124.1 GCA_947623615.1 uncultured Clostridia bacterium
GTGAATAGTATACCTGAAGATGTAACTTTAGTGCTAGCAAAAGATACAAGGTATGCACTAGCTATAGTTTCATGTAACTATTATAAAAATCCATCTAAAAAGTTAAAACTAATAGGGGTAACAGGAACTAAGGGAAAGACAACAACAACATATATGATAAAAAGCATATTGGAAAAACAAGGAATGAAAGTTGGATTAATAGGTACAATTGCAACATATATTGGAAATGATAAAATATGCGATAACAGTAATACTACTCCAGAAAGCATAAAGCTTCAAGAAATTTTAGCAAAGATGGTAGAGGAAGATTGTAAAGCTGTAGTTATGGAAGTTTCTTCTCAAAGTTTGAAATTATCACGTGTAGCTGGATGTGATTTTGATATAGTAATATTTACAAATTTATCAGAAGAACATATAAGTAGTAGAGAGCATTCAAATATGGATGAGTATTTTAAGGAAAAAGTAAAATTATTCAAGATGTGTAATACAGGATATATAAATGCTGATGATATATATAGCATAATGATACCAAAATTAGCACCAAATTGTAATATATCTACATATGGAATAGATAATCACTGTAATCTGTTAGCAAAGGATATAACAGTTACTAATCAATATGTTGATTTTAAAGTAAAATTAGGGGAAAGAAATGAAAGAGTAAAAGTTCCAATACCAGGTAGATTTAGTGTATATAATGCACTAGCTGCAATTTGTGTTGCATTAAAACTAGGTTGTAGTGCAGAGAATATAAAAGAAGCACTACAAAATGTTAAAGTGCCAGGAAGAAGTGAATTAGTAGAAAATAAGAGAAATTTAGCTATTATGTTAGATTATGCACATACGCCAGAAAGCTTAGAGAAAATCTTGATTGCTGTTAAAGGATATACAAAAGGTAGAGTTATATCTGTATTTGGTTGTGGAGGAGATAGAGATTCTAATAAAAGACCAATGATGGGTGAAGTTTCTGGAAAGGTTGCAGATTATACAATAATAACATCTGACAATCCAAGAACAGAAAATCCAGAAGAAATTATCAATCAAATAGAAAAAGGTATAAAAAAGACAAAAGGAAAATATGAATGTATAGTAGATAGAAAAGAAGCTATAAAAAAAGCAATAAAAATGGCTAATGCAAAAGATATTATAGTTTTAGCAGGAAAAGGACATGAGCAATATCAAGAGATAAATGGCAAAAAATACGATTTTGATGAAAAAGAAATTATAAACAAAATAATAGATGAAATAGATAATAAATAGGACTAAGGAGGAAAATATATGCAGTTTCAAAATAAGATACTATTACTATCATTTGGAGCAAGTTTAATTATATCAATGATAGTTGTACCAATTTTAAGAAAACTGAAAGTGGGTCAAATAGAAAGGACAGATGGACCAAAGTCGCATTTGAAAAAGCAAGGTACACCAACAATGGGTGGAATAATAATGATTTTGGTTCTAATATTATTAACAGGTTTTTGTTGTTATGATTATGTAAAAGATGAACAAATGGATATAGCAAGGAATTTATTACCTCTTTTGTTTGTCACAATAGGATTTGGATTTATAGGTTTTATAGATGATATAAAAAAATTAGTATTTAAAAATACAAATGGGTTAAGCCCAAAGGCTAAAATGATAGGTTTATTAATTATATCTGTTGCATATACATTAGTATTAATAAATATGTTTAATATAGGTACAGATATATATATACCATTTGCAAAAATATATGTAACATTCCCAATTTGGCTATATATACCATTTGCTATATGTGTAATGCTTGCTACAACAAATGCAATAAATTTAACAGATGGCATAGATGGTTTAGGAACGAGTGTTACAACAATAATTATGGCTTGTTTAACAGTAATATCAATAATATTAGGAATAAAAGAAATAACGATATTTGGAAGCATTTTAATAGGTACATGTTTAGGATTTTTATTATTTAATTTGCATCCTGCTAAAATTATGATGGGAGATACTGGCTCTTTAATGTTAGGAGGAGCAATTGCAGGAATTGCATTATATTTAAAAATGCCACTATTATTGCTTTTAATAGCAATAATTCCAGTAATAGAGACTCTTTCTGTAATGCTACAAGTTGTATATTTCAAGAAAACAGGAGAGAGAATTTTAAAAATGGCACCAATACATCATCATTTTGAATTATCTGGATGGAAAGAAAATAAAGTAGTGTCAGTATTCAGTTTAATTACTTTAGCGTTTTGTATTATAGGACTTATGTCTATTTAAGGAGGAAGAATGCAAAAGATAGATAAAAGCGTTAAAAAAAATACGAGAAAACAAATGGATTTTGTTTTGATAATAGTTATAATATTATTATTGTCTTTAGGAATAATAATGGTATTGTCTGCAAGCGCACCTTCTGCACTTTCAGAAACGGGTAATAGTTATACATATGTAACAAAACAAGCGATATTTGCGGCTGTAGGTTTATTTTTCATGTTTTTTTTCTCAAGGCTAGATTATAGAATATATAAAAAGTTTTATTGGTTAATATATTGGGTTTCGGTAGGAGTTTTGTTATTGGTTTTAGTACCAGGTCTTGGCTATTCTGCTAATGGTGCTACCAGGTGGATAGACTTAGGATTTACACAATTTCAACCGTCAGAAATTACTAAAATAGGTATGATAATTTTTTATGCAGGATATTTATCAGAGCATAAACATGAGTTAAGAGATTTTAAAAATGGATTTTTAAAGCCATTGTCGTTTATATTGTTACCAATATTAATTGCGTATGTAGTGCAGAACCATTTGAGCGTTGGTTTAGTAATGGGAGCAATAGTAGTAGTAATGATGATAATGGCAGGTTGTAGAATGTCGCATTTCATCTTGTCTGGCTTAGCAGCTGGAGGCTTAGGAGGCGGTGCACTTGCGTTATATATATTATCTAAGGGGCAAAGTGCAGGTGCAGAAAATTTTAGATTAGGAAGAATATTAAGCTTTATGGATCCATGGGCTGACCCAACAGGAAAAGGGTGGCAAGCAATTCAGAGTTTATATGCAATAGGTTCAGGAGGAGTTTTTGGAGTAGGTTTAGGTGAAAGCAAACAAAAATATTTATATATTCCTGAACCACAAAATGATTTCATCTTCTCTATTTTAGCAGAAGAATTAGGGTTTATAGGTTGTTGTATAGTTATTATATTATTTGCATTATTTATTTGGAGAGGAATATTAATTGCAATGAAATCTCCAGATATGTTTGGAAGTTTGCTTGCAACAGGAATAACAACCCTTGTAATGATCCAAGTTATAATAAATATAGGTGTTGTAACTAATTCAATACCTAATACAGGTATGCCACTACCATTCTTTAGTGCAGGTGGTACAGCACTTTTGATATTGCTGAGTATGTGTGGAATTCTACTCAATATTTCAAGGTCGAGTTCAAAAGTTTAATATAGAAAGAGGTAAGATATGAATGTAATAATAGCGGCTGCTGGTACAGGTGGTCATATTAATCCAGGTATTGCTATAGCAAATAAAATAAAAGAAATGGATAAAAAATCTAATATTCTTTTTATTGGTACAAATAGAGGATTGGAAAATGATTTAGTACCAAGAGCGGGTTATGAGTTAAAAGCTATTAATGCATATGGAATTGAAAGAAAATTGACAATAAAAAATATAAAGAGATTGTATAATACAGTAAAATCTGTAAAAGAGGCAAAAAAAATAATACAGGAATTTAAGGCAGATATTGTTATAGGTACAGGAGGGTATATTTGTATGCCAGTTATAAGTGCTGCTAGTAAAATGAATATACCGACAATGTTACATGAAAGCAATGCTTTTCCAGGAGTATCAGTAAAGCTTCTTTCTAAAAAGGTAAATACCGTATTAGTAGGATTTGAGGATGCAAAAGAAAGATTACCAAAAGCAAAAAAAATAGTAGTTAGTGGAAACCCAACAAAAATAAAAAAATTAAATTTAAGTCAAGAACAAAAAATAAATATAAAAAAATCATTAGGATTAACTGATGACAAGCCGATAGTATTAGTTTTTGGTGGTAGTCAAGGAGCTCAAAGTATTAATAATAGTTTTATAGATATAATAAAAAATAAAAAAAATAAAGATTATCAAATAAT
>CANQHH010000125.1 GCA_947623615.1 uncultured Clostridia bacterium
CAAGCTAAAAAAAGGAAATATTTTTAATGCAATAAGTGTATAAGAAGCAGCAATAAAACCTTGTAGAATTTTTCCTATTAGATATTTAGAAATAGATAAATCTGTTTTAGCTAGCATACTAAAAACCTGAAAGAAAACAGATATACCTCCGAAAACCAAGTAGAAAAGCGCATAAAACAACACTTTGAGATATGTTTTTTATATGTATACTTGAAATTAAATTAACGCCATTAGTAAGTTCTATAATACCGGTACAAAAAGGTTCACAAAGATTCAAGTTTAGTCCTAGTAGTTGAAAAACTGGTTTAAATAGTTGAGAGAAAAAAGTTAAAAAGTGACTTTGTTGTAACATTGAGATGAAAACTGAAAATATAACTATAAAACCACCAATAAGTAAAGTAGTAGAAATTGCACTATTAATACTTTTACTAAGTAAAGTTCCAAGGCTACTAAAAGTTACTGTTTCTTTGGCAGTGTCACAATTTCTATTGTTACGAAATTTTTTAAATTTTGATAAAAGATATTTTTCTTTTTTATTTGAAATATAGCCAAAAATAATTCCAACAGTAATTCCTGCCAAGATATGAGTAATAAGTAGTAAAATGCCGGTTTTGGTATCACCAAATAGTGAAATTCCAACACAGCTAATTATAAATAATGGACCTGAATTATTTGTAAATGCTAACATTCTATCTCCTTCATCCTTGGTGCATAAGTCTCTTGCACGTAGGTCAGCTACAATTTTGGCACCTGTAGGATATCCAGTAATAAATCCCATTATAAATGCAAATGCACATTCACCAGGAACATTAAATAAAGGCTTCATAATTTTATCGAATAATTTACCTATATAAAATACAATATTAGTATTTGCTAAAAGTTCAGTTATAACGAAAAATGGAAATAAAGAAGGGATGACATTGCTAGCCCATAAAGTAAGTCCAGCTTTTGCAGCTGATAAATTACTACCAGAAAATATAACCATCAATATAGCTATTATAAAAAATATAAGTGGTAGTATATTTTTTTTAAAAGATAAAAATACGAATTTCATATATACTCAAGTCTCCTTTAATGAATAATTATTCAAAACTAAGCAAAAATATTAATAAAAAAGGAGGAATTTAAGTAGTATGAAAAAATTTATACCAAAAGCAGTATATTATGAGAAAGATGTTGAAGAATATGAACTAGGCAAAAAGCTATTAAATAAATATAGAAATGAAAATATTCCTACGTACATTATAGAAAATCACAATAATATTGAGGAAATGAGAAATAAGCAAAATAGTGAATTTCCACAAATGAAACAAAATTTAATACTTGGAATTAGAAAAACGCATAAATTTGTACCAAACAATAAAATATCAGATTATTTAGTTCCATATACTTCATCTGGATGTATTGCGATGTGTATGTATTGTTATTTAGTTTGTAATTATAACAAGTGTGCATATTTGAGGATTTTTGTAAATAGAGACCAAATGTTAGATAAAATAATAAAAATGGCAAATGAAAGTGAAAAAGAATTAGTGTTTGAAATAGGAAGTAATAGCGATTTAGTGTTAGAAAATATTATTACCCAAAATTTAATTTGGACTATAGAGAACTTTACTAAAAGAGCTAAAAAAGGTTATATTACGTTCCCAACAAAATTTGACATGATAGATGATTTATTAGAATTAAAACATGATGGCAGAGTAATTATAAGAATGAGTGTTAACCCTGAAGAAATAATAAAGAAAATAGAATTTGGTACTTCTGATTTGGATTCTAGAATACAAGCTATAAATAAACTGAGGAAAGCAGGATATAAAATAGGAATATTAATAGCTCCCATAGTTTTAGTAGATAATTGGAAAGAATTATATGAAGATTTGTTTATGCGTTTAAAGGAAAAATTAAGCGAAGAGGTGAAAAACGACGTATTTTTCGAAGTTATACTTATGACATATAGCTATATTCATAGAAAAATAAATGAAGAGGCATTTCCGAGTGCAATAAATTTATACAATCAAGAATTGATGACTGGAAGAGGAAAAGGTAAATATGCATATAAACAGGAAGTAAGAAATGAAGTAGAGCAATATTTAAAAGATTTATTTGTAAAATATTTTCCAAGTAATAAAATAGTATATTTTAGCTAAAAAATCAAATATTGACAAAATATGACAAAATGTGTATTATATATGTAAAAAAAGAGGAGGAAATGATTATGCTAAAAGAATTTAAAGAATTTGCTATGAAAGGAAATATAACAGATTTAGCAATAGGTGTAGTAATAGGAGGAGCTTTTCAACAAATAGTAAACTCACTAGTACAAGATATAATTATGCCAGCAATATCTATATTAACAGGAAAAGTAGATTTTTCTGATATGATATTACAAGTAGGAGGAGCATCTATAAAGTATGGTAATTTTATTACAACAATTGTTAATTTTTTAATTATAGCCTTTTCTATATTTTTAGTAGTAAGGTATTTGAATAAATTAAATAAAATAAAAGATTTAGGAGAGCTTGCTGCAAGTAAATTAGATAAAAAAGGAAAATTTAGAAAAAAAGAAGAAGAGGTTGAAGAAAAAGAACCAGAAACAAAAATTTGTCCATATTGTTATAGTGAAATAAACTATAAGGCTACAAAGTGTAGGTACTGTGCATCAGATGTGACAAATGAAAGTATTGACAATACTGAAGAAAATAATGTATAATAACTTTTGAATTAGATAAAGTTAAGGAGTATAGACAGAATGAATTTGCTTATAGATAAATTAATAAAAAATAAGAAATTCGAACAATATATTTCAGATATAAAAAATAAAACAAACCCGGTAAATATATCGGGTTTGTCTAACGTGGGTAAAAGTCATATTATTGCTGGTATGATTTCACAGATAAATAAGCCAATTTGTATAGTAACATATAATGAGATGCAGGCAAAAAATATAATAAATGATTTAAAATATTTTACAGAAAATAAGAAAAAAATCAAATATTTCCCTAAAAAAGAGATAACGTCATATGATTATTTGTATCAAAGTAAGGAACTACCATATGAGAGAATACAAGTTTTAAATGAGATTTATAATAAAAAGGTTAATGTAATTGTTACAACAATAGAAACCTTAATGCAAAACATTCCTAGAAGGGAACTTTTGTATAAAAATATTATATTTTTTAAAGTGGGTCAAGAATATAAAACACAAGATAATGTAGATAATAATTTTGATAATTTAAAGAAAAAATTGATTGAGTTAGGATATGAGAGAAGTGATTTAGTAGAAGGTAATGGTCAGTTTAGCGTAAGAGGTGGAATTGTAGATATTGGATTATCAGAAAAGCAAGGTGTAAGAATAGAGTTTTGGGGTGATGAAATAGACTCGATAAGATATTTTAATATATCATCACAAAGAACCGAAGAAATGGCTGATGAGATTACCATATATCCTGCACATGAGTATATTATAGAGAATCAAGATGTAGATGCAATATGCAAAAAAATCGAAGAAAAATATCTTGTTGAAAAAAGCTTAAATGAAGAACAAAAAAATAATGTAAAAAATGATGTAGAACTAATAAAAAGTGGTGACTATATTAGTAAAGTAGATAAGTATTTTAATGAATTTTATGAAAGAAAATCTAATTTGTTTGAATACTTAAAACAAGATTATCTAATATGTATAGATGAAATCGATAAAATTAACCAAAGAAGAGAAAATGTAATTATTGATAATAATAATTTGATAAAAGTATTTGTTGAAAAAGATAAAATCATACCAGAAGCTATAGAGAATATAAGTAATAATGAATTTTATGGTGCAGATTGGATAAATATTATAAATAAGCAAATAATATATATGCAAACTAATGATGCGTATACAAATATAAATAAATATGAATTCAATTATAGGCAGGTTAATTTTTATAAAAGCGAAACAAATTTACTAATATCAGAAATGAAAAAATGGATAAAAGACAAAAAAGAGGTTGTAATACTTGTCAATAATGAATTAGATAGAAAAAAAACAAGAGAGTTACTTCTTGATAATGATATAAATAATGTAAAAATAGAGAGTAATGCATACAATATGCCTAATGGTGGATTTGAATGTTATGATCT
>CANQHH010000126.1 GCA_947623615.1 uncultured Clostridia bacterium
TTTACACCACTTTTTACCACTTCTCTCCACTTCACCTAAATTTTAATACAAGTATTTATAAATTGCAAGTGTTTTTTCAAATTTTTTTAATTTTTTTATTTTTTATTTTCATGAAAAAAAACAAATCAAAGAAAAATTCTATATTTTTCTTTAATTTGCTTTTGCTCAATTCGAATTTTAAATTACAATATATTTTTTTTACTTTATTTTTTCTAAACAAATTTCAATTATTTTTTCTAAATCTCTATCATCTACAATTGATTTAACACTAGCTTCAAACATTTTCTTAGGATCAATCTTGCTAAAATTTAATAAATATCCATTTTTCAAAGCTAATTGCCTAATAAATTCTCTTATTGTACGTCCATTCCCCTCTCTAAATGGATGCAATACATTCATCTCAGATATATAATAAGCTAATCTATTCGCTAGCATCTCTTTACTTAGATTTTCCAAATAATTTTCAGATTTCAATTTGTTTAGTAAACATTCTAATTGCTCATCTATATATTCCCATTCAGCAAATCTAAATTCATCTTTTGCTATATTTTCGGTCCTTGTTTTACCTGCAAATTGATATATGTCTTCAAAAATATATTCATGAATACTTTTTATATGTTCTGCATCAAAATTTCCCGTAATTCCTTTTTGCCTTAAACTTAATAATTTAGCTGCAGTAATTTTAGCTTCATATTTTTGTAACATTTTTTGATCTTTTATGTCTAATTTATTAATTAAAGTATTACTATCTTCATAGCAATACTTTGATTTTCTTTGTTTATATATTTTTTCATCATCCATAAAACTTCACCATTTTTCTTTTAAATAATCTCGCTCTTTATCTTTTGAATTAATTGTATCATATCTATTTCTTCATTTGCAAATTGTCTATACAAATTTACATCTCCATCTGTTATTTCCATTCCTTCTATAGCTAAATCATTTTTTATATTATCTATATTAAATTTAAAAAATTCCTCGTTAAACATGACTTTTACCTCCAAATTCAAAATTCTTCTATAATACTATTATACCACAAAATGCCCTAAAAATCCAGTTTTTCAGCTATTTATTCTGTCTTTTTTATTAAAAAATTTTTATTGATTTTTTGTAAAAAATACTTTATCTTTTAGTGTAAATATGTTATAATTAAAATAGGAATATTTGTAAGGAGGAGTATATGAATCAGATATTAATAACAGAAAAAATTTATGTTACACCTGAGTTAAAAAGAAAAAAAAGTATTTTTAGAATAATTTTCTTTTTATCTGTTTTTTTTGTATTCATTTTATCTTCTTATTACATATATGCTGAATATGACAGAAATAAAAGTGAACAAGTTTCTAGGCAATTACTTGCAGAGGTAGAAGATACAACAAGTAAAAATATAACAGAAAATGATGTAATGGTAATTTTAATTGATAATGATGAAAACCTTGACGAAGCTGCTAAACATGATGATGAACCTAAACCAGACACTTCAAACGTTTCGAGTACATATACTACCTCATCAGGAGAATCATATTCTACAGATGCAGTAATTACCATTCCAAGTATAAATATCAGTTACCCAGTACTTACAGAAACATCAGATAAATTACTAGAAATATCAGTTAATAAATATTGGGGACCAAATCCTAATGAAGTAGGAAACTATTGTATAGTTGGTCACAATTACAGAAATGGAAAAATGTTTGGTCGTTTATCTGAATTAGTTAATGGCGATGTAGTTGAATTAACCGATTTATCAGGAAGAACTTTAAAATATAAAGTATATAATAGATATGTTGTAGAACCAACTGATACACGTTGTACTAGCCAACTTACAAACGGAAAGAAAGAATTAACTTTAATCACATGTACAAATTATGGAAAACAAAGATTAGTATTAAAATGTAGAGAAGTATAATTCTAAAAGGACTTTTAAAACTACCCTTTCGAGGTATAGTTTATAAAGTCTTTTTTGTTGAATGTAAAACACAAAAACTAAGCGGTCAAAGACCTCTTTGTTCTTGAATATGAAAATTTTATTTAATCAATTGTCGTGTTTGTTCTTCCTGTTCCTATTACATTCTCTTGTAATGAACGCCAAGTATTACATCCTACTATCCCGTCATCTTTTAAGCCTCTGCTTTTTTGATATTGGATAACCGCATTCCTGGTTTGGCTTCCATATATTCCATCTAATCCTCCTGTTCTAAAGCCTAGTGTATTTAAATCATCTTGTGCAATTAACACATAGTTACTTACACTCCCCCTTTTTAATAGTGGATACCCTCCTGTAGAACAAGCAGGTGTTCCAAATCGCTTATCAAAGTGAACCCAGGTTGGACTAATACTTACTGGCTCTACATATGACCAAATTCCAGAGTTTATAGCACTATTCCTTAATGCTGTACGTTGAGGGTTTGATAAAAGTTGCCCAACATCAAATGCCACGCCTGCATAATGTTGCGACTGATTTCCATGTCCTCCTTCATATGGTCTTTTAAAGGCAAAACCAACATCTATAGGTCTCCCCCATACATATCTTTGACTATTCCAGCTTTGCATCGCTCTTTTAGTAGTCCATAGTGTAGGACTATTACTAGAACCTCTAAACTCTCTAACTGTAAGTGTTCTATTTGTATTATATGGCATTGAGGCTGATTCTTCTCTTATATATGTTTCCATTCTATCAGTATCATTATTAAAAACTAATATTCTAGCCATAAAAAAATCTCCTTTCTTTAAATATATATGTTTATATATATTATGAAAGAAGATTTTTTTTGTTAATTTTTATTTCAGAACATACTTGCTAAATTTATTATTCCATTTGTGCCTCAATATTGTATATTCTTCCATCATCTATTAACTTAATCTTATTATTTTCTACCACTTTTCCGTTTAATTTTAGCTCTTTAATTCCAGTATTTTTTCTATTTGGATTTTTCACTTTTATATTGTACACACTTTTCCCAAATTTATATTTTATATCATATTCATTCCAATTACTCGGTATACATGGTTCTAATACTAATACCCCATTTTGTATTTTTAATCCTAAAATATATTTTATTCCGGCTTCATAAAACCAACTACTTGATCCTGTATACCATGTCCAACCACCTCTACCTGCTAAGTTTCCTACTCCATATATATCTGCTGATATTACATATGGTTCTACTTTATATTTAATGGCTTCTTCCCTTGTTCTACTATGCTCAATTGGATTTATCATTCTAAAATATTCGACTGCTTTATCACCAAATCCAAGCATTGCTTCTGCTATAATTGCCCATATTGCACCATGTGTGTATTGACCTCCATTTTCTCTAGTCCCTGGCAAATATGCTTTTATATATCCAGGTTCTAACTTACTTTTTTCAAATGGCGGATCTAGCAATTTTATAATTCCATGTTCTTTATCAACTAAATGCTTTTCCAAACTCTGTATTGATATATATTTTTTATCATTATCTCCTGCACCTGATATTGTTGCCCAACTTTGCGCAATACTATCTATTCTACATTCCTCATTTTGTATACTTCCTAATATATCTCCATCATCTGTAAATGCTCGCCTGTACCATCTACCATCCCAACCTTTAGAATTCAATGCTCTTTTCAAATTTAGCATAATATTACTATACTTTTCAGCTAATTTTTTATCCTCCTTGTACTCACAAATGCTTATAAATTTCTCAAGCACATTGTACATAAAAAATCCCAACCATACACTCTCACCTTTTCCTTTATTTCCCACTGTACTAAATCCATCATTCCAATCTCCAGAGCCTATTTTAGGTAGCTCATTTTCTCCAAATACAAGCGATTTCTCAATAGCCCTTATACAATGCTTATATATACTCTCCTGTATATCTGAAGATACAAATAAATCATATTTTTCATCTAGCCCTTCTTCCAGAACATTTCCTTTTAAATAATATGTTTCTTCATCCAATATACTTTTATCTCCTGTAAACTCTATATATTCAGCTGTCAAATATGGTAGCCACAGTAAATCATCTGAAAATCTTGTTCTTATTCCTCTACCATTTTCCTCATGCCACCAATGTTCTACATCTCCTTCTATAAATTG
>CANQHH010000127.1 GCA_947623615.1 uncultured Clostridia bacterium
CTTGTATTCCCAACAGAGGAATACAGAGAACAGATACAAGAATATTTACAAGAACATTTTGATAATGAGGAATATATATTACATGGAGATGGTAAGTTACATAAAATAATAGATATAGATGAATGGTTTAAAGTAATTCGAAATGATTTGTCACCAGAAACAGTAGAAGAAGGAAGAGTACCAGCAACTATATTTTTAGGAATAAGAAAGTCGGATAACAGAATTGTTGGAACAATTCAAATTAGACATGTATTGAACGAGAAATTATTAAGAAGAGGTGGACATATAGGAGACGGTGTAAGACCAACCGAAAGAGGAAAAGGATATGCTACCGAAATGATAAGATTGGCTATTGAGGAGTGTAAAAAACTAAACCTGACAAGAGTATTAATGGTTTGTTATGAACAGAATGCAGCATCAAGAAAAACTATATTAGCAAATGGAGGAGTATTAGAAAATAAAATTTTAGCTGAAAATGGAAAGGTTTATGAAAGGTATTGGATAGACGTAATATAAAACATATATTAAAAATAATAGAGATATTTCCTGAAAGGATAATATCTCTATTATATGATATATGAAAACTACCATGTTAATATGTAACAATTGGTAGGTATCAGCATTATTCTAAAGGATGCCTATCTCCTACAAAACCAATTTGTGCATCTATAACTAACCATTTTCCACCTTCGACTTGTATTTTATTCCATTGATGTGTCCATTGATTTTGATTTATATGTTTACTTTTTAATCCTGCAGCATCACATAATAATGTAACTGCTTTACAACGTCCAGAACAAGCTGCTTTCTTTAATATAAGTGCTGCATAAGCTTCATTTCCATAATTGGTTTTATATGCTTCTGAAGATTGATTTGATTGTACAGAAACAGTATTGGTTATATAAATACAAATTGCTTCAGCTTTTTCAGATTTTTTCATTCCTGATTTTATTATTTTTTTAACTACTTTTTTAGCTTCAGCTTTTGCTAGTGCAAGTCTACCTTCCTTGGTACTAGAAGCAGATGACTTTTTAGAACTACTAGAAGAACTTGATTTTTTAGTGCTACTAGATGAATTTGACTTCTTAGAGCTACTAGAAGAGGTTGACTTTTTAGAACTGCTAGAAGAGGTTGATTTTTTAGAGCTACTAGATGAACTTGACTTCTTAGAGCTACTAGACGAAGTTGATTTTTTAGGGCTACTAGATGAAGCTGACTTTTTAGAGCTACTAGAAGAGGTTGACTTTTTAGAGCTGTTAGATGAAGCTGATTTTTTAGTGCTACTAGACGAAGTCGATTTCTTAGAACTACTAGAAGAAGTTGAACTCTTTGAAGTAGTTGAAGAAGTAGTTGATGTTTGTTTTTTGTCATCCGTTGTTTTAGATGAGCTATCAGTAGTTTTTGAATCTTCTTTTTTATCTGTTTCAGGTACTTCCTTTTTTGTTACAGTTACTTTAAAATTCTTTTCTACTTCGTTTCCACTTTTATCTATGGCTTTAGCAACTAAATCATATTCTCCAGCTTTGTTAATGTCATAATTACCTTCTATTTTAACCTCAAGTTCGCCGTCTACCGAATCTTTAGCAGTTATTCCGGATTTTATATCTAACTTTGAACCTTCTGATATTTGAAGGTTATGTACGCCAGATAATACAGGTTTTTGTGTGTCTTGAACCTTCCATGTAATTTGTTTAGTTATAGTTTCATTTGGAGCTGATTTTGTAGTAGTTTTTACTGTGATTAATACTTCATCAAGTTTATCAAATGTATATTGCTCGTCTGGAGATATAAGTTTATCATCTACAAATATTTCTACATCTGTGTTATCAGATAATGATTTAGAATCTACTAGTTTACTTACTAATTCGTCATACTTTAAACTTGATCCATATTCAATTAGTTCATCTTTAGCAATAATTGCTTTAGAGTTGCTATAACTGACTTGCTTTTGACATTTAGTTATAAATATAAAGTACACTGGTACGGCTATGGTGCAAAATATTAAAAAAATACAAATCAAAATTAACAATGCCTTAACAATTAAGTATAATTTACTTTTTTTATTTTCCATATTACCATCCCCCTATCATTTGTAAAAATCTTTATACTATATATTATACACCAAAATGCGAAAAATTTCCACTAATACACATATTTTTTGTCAAAATGTGAATATATTAAAATTTTATTGAAACATTGATATTTTACGTAAAATGTGATATAAAATAATAGATTAAAAAACGTTAATATAGGTGGGGGTAATATGGGATTTTTTGATAAATTAAAACAAGGTTTAAGTAAAACTAAAACATCATTTGAAGAAAAGATTAATAATGTCCTTAGTAATTTTAGAAAAGTGGATGAGGAATTATTAGAGGAATTAGAAGAGGCACTAATAATGTCAGATGTAGGTGTAAACACTTCCTCACAGATAGTTGATAAATTAAGAGATAGAGTAAAAAAACAAAACATAGAAGATGAAGAAGGAGTAAAACAAGCTTTAAGAGAGGAAATAAAAGAAGTATTAGATTCTGTTGATAATGGGCTTAACCTTACTACTACACCATCTGTAATATTAGTTGTAGGCGTAAATGGAGTAGGAAAAACTACATCAATTGGAAAAATAGCTAATAGGCTAAAAAAAGATGGGAAAAAAGTTGTACTTGCTGCTGCAGATACATTCAGAGCAGCTGCTGTTGAACAATTAGAAATATGGGCAGAAAGAGCAAATTGTGATATTGTAAAAAGACGTGAGGGCTCTGATCCAGCATCAGTTGTATATGATGCTATTAAAGTTACTAAAGAAACAAATGCAGATGTATTGATTTGTGATACGGCTGGAAGATTACATAATAAAAAATATTTGATGGATGAGTTAATCAAGATAAAAAAGGTTGTAGATAAAGAATTACCAGATGCATCAAAAGAAGTGTTAATGGTTTTAGATGCTACGACAGGCCAAAATGCTATTGAACAAGTAAAGGCATTTAAAGAAACAGTTGATATTACTGGACTTGTCTTAACAAAATTAGATGGTACAGCCAAGGGAGGAGTAGTAATAGGAATAGTTTCAGAAAATAAAATGCCTGTTAAGTTTATAGGTGTTGGTGAACAAATAGATGATATGGAAATATTTAATAGTGATGATTTTGTTAAAGCTTTAATATAGATTTTATGTGGGAGGTGAAGCAATGAGTTATAATGAGAAACAAGCACATGAAGTTTCAGAAGAAGAAATAAAAAATGAACTAAAAGCTGAAAAATTAGAGGCAGCTAAAAAAGCTGAATTAAAAGTTAAAAAGAGTAAATCGAGAATATATATAGTTCTTTTGTTTTTAATTTTTGTTTTAGGATTTGAATATGTGATATTTAGAGGAGAATATTTAGAAACTTTAGAAATAGGAGAAAAATATATTAGTACTTTTTGGCAAAATGTAAATTACACTTCTATAGCTTTTGCAATAAATTTTATTTTCTTATTTTTAGTGATATATATAAACAATACTATTATCAGAAAACATTTAAAGGTATTTTTTAATGAAGAAAAATTAAATATGCCGAAATTACCAAATAAATCAATAGCATTTATTATTTCAATTATAGTTAGTGCAGTTACTTCAAAAGTTATTTTAAATACATATATGTTATGTATGAACAGTACATCATTTGGAGTGGTAGATCCGGTGTTTGGATATGACATAGGATATTTCATGTTCCAGAAACCATTTATTGAATTTATTTTAATATATGCATTATTATTGGTTATAGGTTTAACGATATATAATGTCATATATTATATTGCAGTATTTAATATATATTTTGAAGGAATAGGAAGAGAAACTTTAAAAAATAGTAAAATATTAAAACAATTACTTAACAATGTAATGATAATAGCGATATTGTTTGCAGGACTTACATTTGTAAACACACAAAATATAGGTTTTGAAAAGTTTTTAACATTACAAGAAGATACCACATATTCTATATATGGAGCAGGAATAACGGA
>CANQHH010000128.1 GCA_947623615.1 uncultured Clostridia bacterium
TCTTCTGCCTTTAATAGATGTTCTTCTATATCTTCTTTTAATATTTTTTCTCTATATTCTTCCATTTTCATAATTACAATATCATTATTATTCATAGCAATAACCATCTCACCATTTTTACTTACTGCTGTTTTTAAATCTTGTATATTGGTTACTTGTATCATATACATACACCTCTCTTTACTATATTATAAATAGTATAGCATAAATTTTACTATTTTTGAACACCTTTCGTTAATTTTATAAAATTATTATTTGTAAATAATTTCATTTTATGCATGAATTTATCACGCTTATACTGTCTTTTATTACTCGAAATTTTGATTTATTATTTTTATTATATATTGTCTTTATTTTTATTTCTTTGAATTTTTCTTTATTATATAAAATATATTTGAGCATTTCCATTTCATAATTAAACCTACTACCTCTTATTTGACTGAATTCATTAAAATACCTTTTAGGAATTGCCCTCAATCCTGTTTGTGTATCTGTTATATCTATTTTATATTTTAACTGTATAATTTTTTTTACAATAACATTTCCTAATTTATTTTTTATTGGCATTTTACTAAGTTCTCGCACGCCCAATATTATACAATTATCTTTTTCTAATTGATTACCTACCTTTTTCACATCTTCTATAGAATGTTGTCCATCTGCATCTACCGTGATAATACCTTTAGTGTTCCAATTTTGTTCTATACATTCTCTTATACCAGTCTTTATAGCTTCACCTTTTCCATAATTTGTTTCATGTGTTTTCAGAATTACACTTTTAGATATTTCATCAAATATTCTTTTATATTCTGGATCTGAGCCATCATTTATTACCATAATTTTGTAATATTTTTTCAACTCTTCTACAATTTCTATTAATATTTTATCTGGATTATAGGCTGGTATAAGTACTATTATATCATTCATATATTTTATACCTCATATCTCTACTTCATAAAATATTCCATCATTTCCTATTTTATATAGTGTTTTATTTTTTATTTCTTCATTTTCAAAAAGTTCTTTGAATTTTTCTTTATATTTTTCTGTTGAATTAAATACATATACATGTGTATACTTTCCTTTATTTATAATATCTTTAAAAATTGATATATGACCTGTTGTATAAATTTCTGTATTTCCTATTTTAGCAGGCATTACTAAATAACTATCTACTAATCTCACTTTATAAATATCAGATACTCCATTCCCCATAAAATATATCTTATCTTGTTCTGTTAGAACATCTGCGTATTTTTCTATTCCTGTATAATTTTCCCTTTCTTCTAATTCTCTTGTATCATCATTTGCCCAATTTATTGCTTTATTTGTTATTTCAGATGTTGGAAGCATTACCAACAATATAACAATACCTATTATTATTCCGATTTTTTTTAAATCTTCTCTTCTTTCAATTGACTCTATCATATGAAACATTGTTATTGGTAATATTATTGTTCCTATATATCTGTCAAAACTTGGTATCGCCCATGCTTCCTGCTTAGGTATAATGAACAGATACGTTACTAATAATGCAATTGCATATACCATACCAGCTATTAATAAAGCTATACTATAATATCGATATTTTTTCTTTTCTTCTTTTTCTTTTATTTGTATTATTTCAAATATACTATAAGCTATTATTATTATCAAATATACAAATACTGTTATGTTTTTATCAGTTATTACTTTTTGATTAAAGATATTATCTATATAGTTTTCTACAGTTTCTATTTCTCTTTCATTTTTTGATATATCTGTAATAGCTTTTATATTAATATTATCCATTTCCCATTTCTGTGGTGCTTTTGTTATTTTTAGCCTTATTTGCCATGACATGATACATATAATTATTATCCCTATCATAATTACTAAGCTTTTACATTCTTTTTCTCTATTTTCTTTTTTCTTAAAAACATATCCAGCTCCAATTAAAAACGCTATTATACTTAATCCAATCCCCGATAATTTTATTAATGCAATTGAACAACAACCTAATGTCACTCCTATTTTTTTTAGTATATCATTTTTTTCTGCATACCATGTATATATAACATAAAAGAAGAAAACTCCTAATATTCCATCAACTATAATAGCTCCATAAAAATCTATAAAACATATCATTGGTAAAAATAATATTATTGGTACATATAAAATTAGCTTTTTTAATTGTTTTTTCCACTCAACGTTTCTTATTATTGTTATTACAATTGATAAATACAATATATTTGATGCTGTTATAATAGTTGATTCACTATAACTTCTCTTAAAATATATGAATATATATTGAAATATTGCAGTAAATGGTGGATACTCGCTATATTCCACCACAGAGTTTTCTCCCACTCCTAAAGAATGATGGATTACCATGTTTTTTATCATAATACCCCAATGTGTAAATTCGTCATGATTAACAAATATCGCTCTATGGTTTATTATAATAAATGCTACATATAATACAGTATATATAATAAATCCAGGTGTTATAATTTTATTTAATACGTTTTTTATATTTTTCTGTTTTATAGCTTCTATTATCTTTTTTATCAAATACCCCAAAGACCATAATGAAATAATCCCTGTAACTATAACACCTACGTCTAAGAGTTCAAAAAAAGCAAAAAAGTATATACATAATATCATTCCCATTACACAAATAGGAATTGTTTGTTCAATTTGTTTTTTAAATATAATTGCTAAATTTGCTGATATGCTAAATATTATTAAAAATATAATTATAAATTCCATATTCTTCCTTATTTATTGTTTTATTTGTTTTTAATTTTTTACTTTACCTCTTCTGTCCATCTATATGGGTCTGTCTTAGTTCCTGAGCCATAAAGCTCACTTTGTGATTTTGTATTTACTGTGAAAACTGGACGGAAGTTATGGGTTGCAGATTTAAGTGCCCATATTACTTCACCTTTACCTAATATCCCAAAATAATAATCAAAACCATCTTCTATCTTCGAGGTCCAATACCACATACGAACACCCGTCTCATCAACAAGCGAACCATAAGTCCATTCACGCGATGCAACCCAAAATGAATCCGATGACCCCTTTAATCCTTGTTCCGCCATATTACTAAGTTGATCATAGTCATTCATATAATTGGTGTCCTCTTCCTTAACTTTAATATGATACTTTTCGTCTTCTGAATAAAGTTCTTTGTAATCTTCCGATTCTTCATTTGGATTATCCGGAACACTTCCCACACATCTCGCACTTTTTACATATTTATTATTACTTTTATTTACATATTTTCTTGCTTCTTCATTTAATGTTACTATAACACTATTATATTTTTCTTCTGCTATGTGTATTTCTTTTTCCATTTCTGTATCATCTATATCTGCATCTAAATCCACATCATAGCCTAATGTTACTCCATCTCCTACTGAATCTGTTGTTATCATTTGTATTCCATAATCTGTCCCTTTTTTCTCGTTATATTCATCGTCATACATCACCATACATTCTATTGTTTCATCATTATATGGTAACTGTACATAATCTCCAACTTTTAGTTTATGCATTTCTTCATTTTCTACTTCTGGTTCACTTGTTTCTATTCCATCTGTCAATACTCCTAGCTCTCTTTCTCCGCTTTCTCCATAATATTTTACTCTGTATTTATCATCTTCTGAATCTTCATCTGCTAATTTTACCTTTTCTGTTCTTGATGCTAATTTGGTTGTTTTCGCTGCTTTCGAATTTACTTTTTCTAATTTATATACATCATTTCTTCCATCTGTTCCGTTTCCTAATGATGATTTTCCTCCTACTAGTTTCTCTACATTTATTACATATCCTTCATCTACCATATCATTTGATATCAATTGTTTTCCTTGTAAATACTCAACAAAATTCTCTGTCATTGCACCTTTTTGCTCTATTTTTTCTGCATAATATGTTGAATATTCTATTCCCATTGATTCCCATACTAATTGATGTGACTGTTCTACTCGTCCTTTTTG
>CANQHH010000129.1 GCA_947623615.1 uncultured Clostridia bacterium
TTTATGGAGTGACGCGCAGTTTGGAGGCTTGGTAAAGCCGACAGTAAGGAACGTAATAAATAACTTATATTAATTTGCTAAAAAATATAAATAAAAATCCTGCAAAAAACACAGACTACCTAAATAGTCTGCATTTCGAATGTGCATAATTCACTCATTTTTTCTTGTCGATTTTCACCAAATCGTTTTAAGTATCATATTATATCTATCTGTTACAGCCACAACCACAGTTTGTAAATAACAATAAGAAAATTAATATAAAGAACAATATGCTGTTATCTCCACAACAATTTCCTCCAAATAGACCATTTAAAAATCCCCCATTATTACATCCATTGTTATTATAATCACATCCACAACCTCTTACTTCTTCCTGCATTTTTGTCAACTCCTTTCATATTTCCTATATAATATTAGTATGCAAATTCAATTATTTGTGTTACAATATGTAATGGAAAAAAGAGAAAGGTAGATAGTTATGAAAAATATTGAATTATTATCTCCTGTTGGAGATTTTGAATGTTTACAGTCCGCTGTTCAAAATGGTGCAAATAGTGTTTACTTCGGAGGGAATTTATTTAATGCACGAAGTTCAGCTAGCAATTTTGACTATGACGAACTTGAAAAAGCTATTAACTACTGTGCCTTACGTAATGTTAAAACACATCTTACATTAAATACTCTTATAAAAGACAATGAATTTAAAGAAGCAATATCTTTAGCAAAACAAGCCTATGAGTTTGGTATTGATGCTATTATAGTTCAAGATCTTGGTATTGCTAAGTATTTAATCGAACATTTTCCAGATTTACCTATTCACGCTAGTACTCAAATGACAATACACAACTTAGAAGGAGTTAAGAAATTAGAAGAACTTGGATTCAAAAGAGCTGTCCTTTCAAGAGAATTATCAATTTCTGAAATAGAATATATTTGTTCTAATTCTAATATTGAAATAGAGACATTTATCCATGGTGCTTTATGTATTTCATATTCTGGTCAATGTTTATTTTCAAGTATGGTAGGTGGTCGTTCGGGCAATAGAGGAAAATGTGCACAACCATGCAGACTTCCTTACTCTCTTATAGAAAAAAGAATTAATAATAGCGAAAAAGTTTTAGACAATGGTCATATCCTTAGTCCTAAAGATTTATGTTCTTTAGAATATTTACCACAACTAATAAAAAGTGGAGTTAAATGTTTTAAAATAGAAGGAAGGATGAAGACTCCTGAATATGTTGCAATTGTTACTAAAATTTATAGAAAATACATTGATATGATATTAGATAATAAAAAATATGTTATTGATGAATCAGACATAAAAATGCTTATGCAAGTTTTCAACAGAGGTGGTTTTTCTTCTGGGCATTTATCAACTCATCCAAACAAAGAATTAATTTTTAAAGAAAAGCCAAACAACATGGGAATATATCTTGGTAATGTCACTCATTACAATGCAAATAAAGGACATGTACAAGTTATTTTAAATGAGGATATTTCAATTGGTGATATCATTACTTTCAAAAGAGAACAAACAAAATATCATATTTCAGAACTAATGAAGGGAAAAACTAATTTAGCATCTGCAAGTCCTCGGTTGTAAGGTTACTCTCGGCAGAATGAAGGGGAAAATTTTAATTGGTGATAAAATATACAAACTTGCCAGCAAAACATTATCTGATTCAGCATACCATTCATATTTTAATAAAGAAAATGTAAAAATCCCTCTAAAATGCTCTATTTCTATAAAAGAAAATACACCTATTACTTTTAATGTATCTAGTTTTAATAATACAGATATGAATATAAAAATAAAATCTAGCATTATACCTATTAAAGCAACTGATAATCCTATTACTAAAGAAAGGATAACTGCACAAATTGTTAAAACTAATAATACACCTTTTGAATTTAAAGAAATACATATTGATTTAGCAGACGGCTTATATCTTCCTAAAATAAGTGCATTAAACGAGCTTCGTCGTATGGCTCTTAGTCAAGTAGAAGATTTTATTATTTCAAGCATAAAAAGAAATAGTAAAATGAAATTAGATATAATAGATGATACCTTTACTACAAGCGAAATTTCTAGCAATAAAACAATATCTGTTTTATTAAACATTATAAAACCTGAATATGATTATACAAACCTTAATACATCAATTGAAAATATTTACATACCTTTAAGACATTTCTTTAATAAAGAGAATTCCAAAGCTTTACAAGATATTGTATCTAATTTTAATGTATACATCTACATGCCTTCAATTATTAAAAGCAATTATAAAAATCTTATAATGCATCATCTGGAAGAAATACTTGAATCATATAATATAAAAGGATTTATAATTTCTAATATTGCAGATTTAGAATTTTTGCAAAAATACAATTCTGACTATACTTTTTGGGGCAATTATACTTTAAATTTATTCAACAAATTTACTATGTTAGAATATCAAAAACTTGGAATTAATAAATTCACTTTATCTCCAGAACTAAATGTTGATGATATAAATCACATAACACAATATAATTTACAAACTGAACTAATAGTTTATGGCAATACTCCTATCATGACTTCAAATTATTGCTTACTTGGTAAATCAAATAAATGCTATCCTGAATGTTCTACTTTATGTCGTTCAAATAATTCATACTACTTACGAGACAGACTTAATTTAGATTTTAGAATTTTGCCAGATAATATTCAAACAATTACAACCATATATAATAGTAAAACAACATGCATAACACATTTAAAACATGATATTCCAAACTTAAGAATAGATATTTTAGATGAAGATATAAATACAATAAATAACATTGTAAACTGTGCTACTAATGGTCAAAAATTGGAAGGAAATCAATATACTTATGGAAACTTAAATAGAGAAGTATAAAACTATAATTTTTCTGTAGCACCAAAATTAACAGCAAATCATTAATGATTTGCTGTTAGTTTTATTATTAAATCCATATTATCATCCTTAGCTGCTTTATTTTTCCTTATTTTTCCACACTTTTCGCATTTAAAAATGATAACATACCCCTTTTTACTATCTATTTCAACACTTATTGGTTTTAAAAGTCCATGACATTGTTCTTCCCTATCACCCGGATTGATATCTACATGCTTTGAATATAAACATTTTGGACAGTGATTTCTACATGAATATCCTAATTTTGGAACTTTTGCTTTACAATTTTCACATATAAACTCTTCATCTATTTCCGTAAATTTTTTTCCCATATTATACCTCAAAAATACTTCCACCAATAAATTCTCTTAATAATGAATTTGCTGGTACATATTCATCTCCAATATCCTCAAAATATCTTAAAAACTCATATATTTTCTTAGCTTCTGAATATTCTGAAAAACTATTATCTATTGCTTGTAACAATGGCATTATATGCTTTTTTAACACACATAATTCATATATCAATGATGTATTAAACATTACGTCCGCTTCTTCTTGGAATGGATATATATTATTCTCCTCTCCTTTATTTACAGATTTCCAAGTTTGAAGAGTATTTTGAGCATCATATCCTCTAAAATTATAGTCACGAACTATTCTACGAATTAGCCTTGTATCTGTTGTAGAAATCCTATTATAGTAATCAAGATTTAGTACTGTTAATGCACTTATATATATCTTATATTTTTGATGTTTTGGAATAGATGCTGTTAATTTATCATTTAAACAATGTATTCCCTCTATTACAAGCACTTCATTACTATCTATTTTTATTTTATTTCCATTATATTCTTTATGTCCAGTTTTAAAGTTAAATGTAGGTAATTCTACTTCTTCTCCATTTAATAATCTTGTTAAATGATCATTAAACAAATCTAAATCTATTGCATTAAGTTGTTCAAAATCGTAGTC
>CANQHH010000130.1 GCA_947623615.1 uncultured Clostridia bacterium
TATATGAACTTAACTCACTTTGATTTGTGCTTTCTGAACCTATTGATAATTGTATAACACCACTTGTAATTTCTGATCCAAAGCTTGTACTTATTAATTCACTACTATCTAACATAAAAGATACTTTTTTACCTGTTTCATTACCCTCATCATCTGTAGTAGTTTGGTAATTTTGACTAATTTCTTTTAATTTTTCAATTGAATCATCTGTTACTTTAATGTTTAAATATATTGCTGTTCCTGTTGTTGATGAACCATATGTTACTGTAACTTTGTCTATATTTGAATTATCTAAAAGAACATCTTTACTCTCAGAATCTTGTATTGAAAATTTACCAACAGTATTTAAAAATTGTACAGCTGTATCTGTTGTATCTTCTTCTGGCATTTGAACTATTATGGCACCACTTTTTTCATCTTGTCTTATGATGTAATCTGATACCCTTAAATCTTCTAATCTCTTTTTTATTATTTCCTTTGTTTTTAAGTAATTTTCCTTATTTAAAACACTAGGATCATTAACAGGTTTTTCCTCTTCTTTACCATCTTTAGCTTTTGTTTCTACAACTTTTCCATCTTTATCATAATAAATAGTTTCTGTTGTTTCATCTACTGAAAGAGTTGCTACTCTACTTCCTTTAAGATCTCTACCTAATTGATAATCTGCTAAAATGCTTTCCATTGTATTTTTATTTTGAACAAATATTCCTACAAAAGAAACAATTGAAATTAATATAATTAGTAATATAATTAATGCTATTTTTAATCTTCTATCTGTTTTCACTTTTCTGACTCCTCCTATAATAATTTTGTATCATTTATAATTAGTTCAAACCATATACCTAAATACTTAGCTGCATATTTACTCATCATGGTTCTATCCATAAATATTTCAAAATAATCTAAAACTGGCGATATCTTTGTATCTATTGTTAAATCTAATGTTACTTTTCTTTCCTCTTTACTCAATCTGAATTTTGCCTCTGTAACTGCATAATTAACTTTATCATGTTTATCAAATGTAGATATATTTGGATTCAAAACTCTATTTCTATGAACATCAGATTTATCAGCTAATATCAAAGCAGCAGATATATCATTTACTGCAGTTCCTGTTTGCTCATCATGATTTCCTATTGCCATCATTATTTCTGCTCTTTTTTTAGTATCCATTCCCATATCTTTTAAAAATTCATAAGCAAGAATTGCTCCCGAATGTGCATGATCTACCCTATTTACGCAATTTCCTATATCATGTAAATAACCAGCAATTTTTGCTAGCTCAACTCTTTCTTCTGAGTAACCCAATGTTGTTAATACCTCTCCTGCTCTGTTTGAAACTATGGTTATATGTCTTACTGAATGTTCCGTATATCCCAATGCATTTAGTTGCTCTTGAGAACATTCTACCAAGGTTTTTATCTCTGGATTATTTTTAACATCTTCTAAAGTTATCATGTTATCCTCCACTGATTTTAATTGTACTTACATATTTTATCTTAAATATAAAAAAATATCAACTATTTTACAAAAGTTTTGCTATAATTTATAAATTTACTCCTATAATTCCTCCTACCATCCCAGCTAAAGTTCCTATTACTATCATTAATGCAGATTTTATGTCAAGTGTAAAATTAGATATCATTAAACTTGATAATATATATATTGATATCATATATATTAATCCAACTAATGCTCCATTTAGCATTCCTTGCTTTTTTATTTTCAAACTACTTATTGAACTACCAATCAATATACTTATTCCAGAAATAACCATTACAACTGGTACCATTGTGTTTTCTGATATATTTGTATACGTTAATAAACTCGCATATATTAATAAAAATATAACTGATATTACTATTGCAAATAAGCTCCCTTTTATTACCCTAGTTATGTTTTTATCAATTTTTTTCCTTGTTTCATGTACTAAATTTTTACTTATATCTAAATTACTATCCATACGCATTCTCCCCACATACAATTATTTTATACATATTTATTCTTTAAACTATAAATTAGAACAAAAACCTTCAAAGTTTAAAACTTTGAAGGTTTTTGTTTATTGATTTGTTGCATTTGGTTGTTTTACTTCAGTTTGATTGACTACAGTATTATTAGGTTGAACTGCTGGATTATTTACGGTATTAGCTTGATTATTATTAACTTCTGTATTAGTTGTAGTATTAGATGCCTCTGTATTAGTATTTTCATTATTATTGTTACTTGGCTGATTATCTTTTTCCGTTTTTAATATTTTTTCTTCAAAATAACTAACTAAATTAATAACCTTTTCACCTTGTGTCATGTAATAATTTTCCTGACCTGATACTATTGTTGAATAAACAGAATCTAACACACAAGGTACATATTCCTTTCCTGCAGAACTAACTATTCCATATTTTTCACCTTTTTTTACTACTATCGATTTATATTCAGGTATTATTAATATATCATTATTAGCTTTAATCTCACTTGAAGCTGCAATATATCCTAATTGGTCATATTCTATTGGTACTATTAAATTTCCTGTTTTATCAAAAATTCCCCATTTTCTATCTCTTTGAACTGGTATACAATTTTCAAATAACAAATATTGATTTTTTATATTATTACTTTTAAAGTACTCTGGATCTATACCAATTTTATCATATTCTAAAAATATAACTGTATTTCCATTTTGATTAATTACACCATATTTTCCATTATTTTCTACTAAATAAAGATTATTTTGTCTATCTATCAATTTTATTTGATCATATGTTGGCTCAATTTTTGTTGTTCCATCTAATGATAAAATTCCCATCTTTTTTTCATCTGTAGTAACAATAAAATCCTTACTACTTTCTACATATTCTATATTCGTATATTTTTTTCCAACTATTTCTTTTCCATCTAAATCACGAACTCCATATTTTCCATTTTCTACAACCACCATTAAATTTTGAAGAAGTGCCTTTTGATTCACAAAGCTTGCATTTTCAACAATTAACGCTGAATCTTTATTTTTAGCTCCATAATATTTCACTAAATATGGTAATGTATATACTGTATATTGATTATTACTTTGCTGATATGTAATTAATGTATTAGTACCAATTTGAATTCCTTCTATACTTGCATATAATTTATCATTTATCATCTTAACTGGATTTTCTAAATCATAATATTCATTTTCTGTTGCAGTCAATAAATTTTTATAAATTTTATTCGAGTTTAATGTATATGATGCTTCTTCATAATCATTTTGGATATAGCATTTTGTTTGTTCTTCCGATGTATGATCTCCATTATATGATTTATAGCCTACTATTTTTGCATAGTCTTTTATTGATACATACGTTATACCATCTTCTGTTTGAAACAAGCCTTCAGGCATAGATACTAACTTTCCATCAACACTTACTTTCAACATTTTGTTCTGCACATCCATTATCATAAAAAATAGAACAGAACTAATTATCAGAAAAAGAACTACAAATACAGATATTATTATCATAATAATTTTATTTTTTTTCTTTTTTTTATATCCATTTTCATTTTCTAGTAAATTCATAAATAAAATCCCCCTAATCTTTCGTATACCCATATTTTTTATAAAATTCATTTTTAAATTCTAATAAATTATCATTTTCTATTTCTATTCTAACTCTTTCCATAAGTTTAGTCAAGAACCTTAAATTATGAATTGACAATAATCTTATACCTAATATCTCATTTGCTTTGACCAAATGCCTTATATATGCTCTAGTATAATTTTTACATGTATAACAATCACATTCTTCATCCAATGGATTCCAATCTTTTTCATATGTTGCATTTCTTACAACAACTTTTCCATTCCATGTCATTGCAGTACCATTTCTAGCAATTCTTGT
>CANQHH010000131.1 GCA_947623615.1 uncultured Clostridia bacterium
TATAGAAGATAGAATAGAAGATTTACATGAGGCTTTTAAAGATAAAAATGTAAAAGCTATTTTAACAGTAATAGGTGGTTTCAATGTAAACCAAATATTAGATTATATTGATTATGACTTGATAAAAGAAAATCCTAAAATTATTTGTGGCTTTTCAGATATTACAGCATTAACAAGTGCAATTTATACTAAAACAGGATTGGTAACATATTCAGGTCCTCATTTTTCTAGTTTTGGAATGAAAAAAGGATTTGAATATACAGAAGAATATTTTAGAAAAATGTTTATGCAAACTGAATGTATAGAAATTGAAAGTTCTAATGAGTGGAGTAATGATAGTTGGTTTAAAGAGCAAGAAAATAGAACATTTATAAAGAATGAAGGTATGAAAATAATAAATAAAGGAGAAGCAGAAGGCACAATAGTAGGTGGAAATTTATGCACTTTAAATTTATTGCAAGGAACAGAATATATGCCAGAGTTGGAAGAAACAATATTGTTTATTGAAGATGATGGCTTAGTAGAAAAAACTTTTAATAAAGAATTTGATAGAGATTTACAATCGCTTTTACATTGCGCAAAAAACAAAAATATAAAAGGAATTATAATAGGAAGAGCTGAAAAAAATTGTGAAATGGATGATGAAAAATGGAAAAGAATTTTGAAAAGCAAAAAAGAATTAACTAATATTCCTATTGTAATAAATGCTGATTTTGGACATACTACACCAATTTTTACTTTTCCTATAGGTGGATATGCAAAAATAAAGGTAGATGAAGAAATAAAAATTGAAATAAGAGATTAATAATTAACTTATTTGAATTTGCACATTTAAAGAGGAGGTTGTTAATGAATATGGAATCAAAAACAGATAATTGCGATTTAAAATTAGTAAGTCCAACTATGGAATATAAAGAACAGGTAATGAATTATAGGAAAGTATTTTTAGAAAACAATGAATCTTTTGATGGCTGTGCAGGCTTAGAAGAATGTAACACGTACGAGGAATGGATAGATTTTGATAATAGATTATCAAAGAAATATGGAAAAGAATATAGTCCATCAACAGTATATTTAGCTGTTAGATGCTCTGATAATAAGTTAATTGGTATAATAGATTTTAGACATAAGTTATCAGAATTCCTTTTTAAATACGGTGGAAATATTGGATATAGCGTTTTACCAGAAGAAAGACGAAAAGGATATGCCAAAGAAATGTTAAGATTAATATTAGAATATTGTAAAGATCATGGTCTTAGTAAGGTTTTAATTACTTGTGATAAAGAAAATATAGGTTCATACAAAACAATTCAATATAATGGTGGTATATTAGAAAATGAAGTTATAGATGATGTCAATCTTTCAAAATCTGGTATTATACAAAGGTATTGGATAGAGTTATAAAATAAATTATATAAAGAGAGGGAAAGAAAATGGAAGAGATAGTTTTTGTAACACATAATAAAGGAAAGGCAAAATCAGCAGAAAAATATTTTAATAATATAAAATTTAGTACATATGATTTTGAATTAAATGAGCCTAGAAGTGATGATATAAAAGAAATAGCAACTGCAAAAGTAAATCAGGCTTATGAAATGTTAAAAAAGCCATGCATAGCATTAGATACCGGTTTTTTTATAGATGAATTAAATGGATTTCCGAGAGCATTTGTTAATTTTTCGCTAGATACGATAGGAATTGAAGGTATATTAAAATTGATGCAAGGAAAAGAAAATAGAAAATGCAGTTTTGAAGAGTGTTTAGCATATCATGATGGAAAAGAAATACATTATTTTTATGGTAGACATCCAGGAAATATAGCAAATCAAATTCAAGGAAAAGATAGAGAAGAGAAATGGTCTGACTTATGGTACATATTTAAACCAGAACATTTTGATAAAACGCTTGCAGAAATGGATAGTAAAGAACGCGAAGAAAGAAGAAAAATTGATGGTTCTGTAGAAGTATTGAGGGTTTTTGCTGAATGGTATAAAGAAAATAATAAATAATTTATAAAAGTTTGTTGTTATATTTTTTCTTTTATGGTAAGATAAAATTGTATATAGAGGTAAAATTGGAAACAAAAGAGGAGGAAAATAATGAATTACAAAGAGCGAAAATTTTATAAAGAAAATTTACAAGAAGTATTACATACAACATTAAACCCATATGAGCCTGGTGTTGTAAGAATACATTTAATACCTGCAAAATATAACCCTTTAAAAGATGATCCAAGTATAGTAATATTAAACGGAAAAGATATTTTACCAATAAATTTATCATGGACAATATTACTTGCTATATTTATAAAAGAGGTAAATAAGTATCAGGGAAATGAAGTAGATGAAAAGCAGCTAAAAAAGATAATAAATTCTACAGTAAATAAGGCATATGAAATATATAAAAAGCCAGGAAGAATTTTACTTAAAGAAGATTTAAATAGAATACTTTCAGTATTTATGGATATTGCTGAAGGAAAGAAACCAGAAGAAGAAATAGGTCAGTTATCGATTGGAGAATACTCAAAAAAAATGACTGCTCCACATAGAATGGATTTAATGGTGAGCAGTATGGTAAAAAACGGTAATTGGAACTGTAACCAAAAATGTTTACACTGCTATGCGGCAGAGCAAACTTATGCAGAAAAGGAAGAGTTATCAACTGAAGATTGGAAAAAAATTATTGATAAATGTAGAAAAGCACGTATACCACAGTTGACATTTACAGGTGGTGAACCAACTAGAAGAAAAGATTTAGTGGAATTGATAGATTATTCTAAATGGTTCATTACAAGATTGAACACAAATGGAGTTTTGCTAACGGAGGAGTTATGTAAAAAGTTATATAATGCGTGTTTAGATAGTGTTCAGATTACATTTTATTCAAGTAATGAGGACGAGCATAACAAATTAGTTGGAGCAAATAATTTTGATAAAACAGTTCAAGGTATAAAAAATGCTATAAGTGCAGGCTTACCAATAAGTATTAATACGCCACTATGTTCTATAAATAAAAATTACGTAGAAACTCTAAAATTTTTACATAATCTTGGTATAAAATATGTATCTTGTTCTGGTTTAATTATTTCAGGAAATGCTAAGAAGAAACAATCAAAAGATACGCAACTTTCAGAAAAAGAATTATACGATGTTTTAAAAAAAGCATGTAAATATGCAAAAGAGAATCTTATGGAAATAAGTTTCACTTCTCCAGGTTGGATTGATGGTGAAAAGATAATGGCTCTAGGATTAGATGTTCCAAGTTGTGGAGCATGTCTAAGTAATATGGCAATAGCACCAGACGGAGAAGTTGTACCATGTCAAAGCTGGCTAGGTGATGATGCAGGTTTAGGAAACATGCTTACAACAAAATGGGAAGATATATGGAACAATCCTAAATGCAAAAAAGGAAGAGAATATTCAGCCAAGGGTACAGGAAATTGTCCATTGAAAGAAGGAGGTTGCTAATATGAGGAAAAAGAGTATACTATTAATAATAATAATGTTTTTGTTTCTTATAATTATTGGTATAAATTCTAAAGTAGAGGCAGCTGATTTAGATGAGATTGTTAATTTTGATATAACAGTTGAACCAAGGACAAATGATGGTACTTTAGATATTACATATGAGGTTACATGGAAGGTTTTAGATTCAACAACAGAAGGACCTTTAGAGTGGGTAATGATAGGAACACCAAATTCTAATTTTGATACTCCAACGGCACTTACTAGCAATATTAAAAAAATACAAAAATATAATGGATCAAATGTAAGAATTGATTTAGATAAGAAATACTATAAAGGAGAGCAAGTTACATTTAAGTATTCAATACATCAATCATATATATACAGAGTATCAGG
>CANQHH010000132.1 GCA_947623615.1 uncultured Clostridia bacterium
TAAACAAGAAGGAAAAGTAACAGTAAATAAGGATAAAAACGAAATAACATTTGTAAATGTAACAGAAAATCAAGAATATTCATTTGAAGTAAAGGCAACTTATGACTTAGATTCAGATGAAGAAAATAGTCAAAATAGCAAAGAAGAAGAAACACTATTAAACTCAGATGTAATGTTAATTTCAAAAGATTCGTTAAACATTGAAAATGTGAAGGCAGAAAACATACTAGGTAAAAAGACCAATTATATAAATAGAGATGAGGAATTCAAATTAACATTTACACTGGCAACAAGTGGAGAGAATTACCCAGTATCAGCTAGAATAAACGGAAATGATTATACACTTGTTAGAGAAAAAGATACATATACAACAGTAGAATATTTTGACCCATATAATGAGAAAGGTAAAAAAGAAATTACAATAGAAAATGTTACTTTAGATAATAACCAAATTATTAATACAAATGTAGAGGCAGAAATAGAAGTATTGAAAAACAAATTAAATGCTGAAAATATTACGGTTGATACAACATCAGGAAAAGCAGTGTTAAGGTATGAACTAAGTGATGAAGAAGATTCATTTGTAAGTGGAAGGATAGAATTAAGAGATGCTACTACAGAACAGAAAGTAAAAGACATAAATATTACAGACAAACAAACTACAGAATACGAATTAGATGTAGAAGAATATAGAAAATATAAAGCTGAACTATTTATGAAATATGACTTAGATGAGGATAAACAAGATGAAGCTAATCAAAATGAAGAAAGTTTTGGAACTGTAGATGTTGAACTTATAAATGATTACAATTTGGAAATGAGCGACTTAAAAGTTACAAAAATTAATAAAGAAAGTCGTACGGCCACATTACAATTTAACTCGGAAAATGCTACATCATATAAAATAAATAAAGTTAAAATTGGTGAGCAAGAATGTGCAGTTACTCTTATGGAAGATGGTACATATACATTTGATTACACATTTGAAGACAATAATAAAAAAGAAATTACAATTGACCATGTAATATTGGAGAACGAAAAAGAGTTAGAAGTTAATAAAAATAATGTAGTTGTAATATTTAAAACTGCTCCAACATCCAATAATATTAATGCAGAAGTTATTGAAAATAATAAGGTAAAAGTAACATTTGAGATAACAGATATTGATAGTACATTGACAAATTTATATGCAGTATTAAAAGATGAAAATGGAAGTGTGATATTAGAACAACCATTAAGCTTAGAAGCAAGAGACTATACATTTAATAATTTAACAGCTAATAAGTACAAAGTAGAAATAAAAGCTGATTATGATGCAGTAGATGGTGAAGAACATGCAAAACAATCGTTAGGTGAAAGTGAAACAGTAGAAATAAATATAGATGTTAATATAAAAACTAAATCTATATCTAAAAAATATCCTGAAAAGCAGGAGCCAATAACTTTAGTATATACAATTACATCTAATGTAGAGGCACCAGTTAGTAAAATTATAATAAATGACATAGAATTTATACCAGAAAAAGAAAGCGAGAATGATTACAGTGTAAAATATACAACTAAAGAAACTGATGGTATTGAAGAACTAAAAATAACTAGACTTGAATTTGAAAACAAAATGGTTATAGACTTAAAAGATAATCCTCATGAAGATATAGTTGATGTATTAAAAACAGCACCTAAGATTACTAATGTAGAGTCTGTAGATGACTTAGAAAATTCAGCTGTAATGTTTAAGATTGAAGTTTCAGACCCAGATAAAGCTATAAAAAGTGGAGTTGCAAAAATTAATGATGGAGAACAACAATCTTCAATTAGTGATGGAACAAATAATGTTGTATTCAGAGTCTCTGAAGGGGTTAAATATACTTTGTCAATAGATATTGATTATGATTTAGATTCTAACAGTATAGAGGATGAACAAGAAATAACAAATGAATCTACATTACATCAACAACAAGATTTTACTTTGTTAGCTAAATACGACTTAATAGTTAATGATGTAAAAACATTTGATAAACAAACAGAAAAGGAAACAAAGTATTTTGCTAAAAATAGCAACATCCAGTTAAGGTTTAATAGTACAAATAGAACTAGCCTTGAACCTGAAAAAATACAAGTAAAAGACTTATTAGAAGAAGATTCTGAAGAAGGTACATGGTATACAGTAAACAGTGAAGATGACTATTATTATGCAGAAATAAATGCAGATACTAAATTTGGTCTAAAACATTTAGATATAACTGCTGTTCAGCTAAGTAGTGGAAAAATTATCAATAAAGACGAATTTAAAGAAATACCAGATTATGTAGAAGTTGATATACTTAAAGATAAACCAGAAATACAAAACTTCAATGTAAGTAATCAGGAAAATAATGTAACAGTTACATTTAGGGTAATAGACAATGACAATGCTTTATTAGATAGTTATATAAAAATAGTTAATAATAAAGATGAAAAAGAAGCATATAAACAATTAATAAACGTAGGAAATAATAATCATGAGGTTCAGTTAGGGGCTGGAAATCAATATACTTTAACTATTGAAAGAAATTACAATCTTGACAGTGTAATTGAAGATGAAAACAATAAATTTACAGGAGATTTCAAGAAGCAAATAATAGAAATTGCTAAAGAAGAAGAACCTAACTTTATTGTTAGAAATCTTAGCATTTCAGATAGAGTGCCAAATGGAGAAAAAGTAAAAATTACATTTGAAAATGAACTTATCTCATATCAAGAAGTAGAAAGTATCATGATAGATGGACAAAGTTATAGCGTTAGTAAAGATGATAAGAATGTATATAGCTTAGAATTAGACCCTGATTACATAGGTACACATAGACTTCATGTAGAAAGTGTACAAATGGGAGGTAAAACTTTCAAAATTGATAGATATTTACGTTATATCTATGAGAACATTGTTCCTACAATAAATAATGTAGATAGTCTTGAGATTCAAGAGGATCAAACTACAGCTACAGCAATAGTTAATTATGAATTAAATGATCCTAACTCAGCTATTAGAACATTAACAGCTTATTTAAGAAATAGCAATGGAAAACTAGCAGAAACAAAGGTACTTGAAGATGTTAAAGGAAATAATTTAACCATGTCACTTATTAAAGGTTATAAATATTCAATAGAATTAGTAGCAGAATATGATATAGGTGATGGTGTTACAATTGAAAAGACTACATTATTCAAAAAGTCAAAAGAAGCAGAGCCTTTTGTTGGCATTGCAGAAGAAAGTATAAATAAAGAATATGTAGCCAAGGGCGAAGAAGTAGTATTAAAATATAAATTTAGTACAAATGTTGATCAAGAGGTAAGAAAAATATTTATAGGAGATGACAGTTACAGTGTTACAAAGGTAATAGATGACAACAAAAAAGTAGTTCCGGATACATATGAAATAAGAATGTATGCACCAATGCAATCAGGAATATTGGAACAAAAGGTAACCAAAGTAACAATTGGTAACACGCCTTATACAGTTAGTAACGATCCTGCTCCTGTAGAAATTAAAGTATTGAAAAGTGATCCGACATTGACACACTTTATTGTAGATGAGACAAATCAGAAATTAACATTTAAGTTAAATGATGAAGATGAATCTTTATTGCAAGATGCTATATTAACTATAGATGATAATTCAGGAGGAGTTACAACTAAGGAATTAGATAAGAATGCACAAGATTTCGAATTTAATTTTAGTGATTTAAATATGAGTGCTGGAATTAATTATAATGTTTCAGTTAATGCAACATTCAATTTGGTTCCGACTAAAAAATTAAATGTATTACAAAAAATGCTTAGTGCATTTAGTGGTGAAGATGAAGGAGATAGTATCCG
>CANQHH010000133.1 GCA_947623615.1 uncultured Clostridia bacterium
GATAATGATATAAATAATGTAAAAATAGAGAGTAATGCATACAATATGCCTAATGGTGGATTTGAATGTTATGATCTTGATTTAGTAGTAGTAAATCTGTCAGAAACATTTGATTCAGAACCGAAAAAAAGGAAGTCAAGCGGTATATTTAAAGAATCAGAAAAAATAGTGTTTGCAGATTTAAAACCAGGAGATTATGTAGTACATCGTTTATATGGTATAGGACAATTTATGGGAGTAAATACAGTTACTGCTGATAATGTTACTAAGGATTATGCAAAAATAAAGTATCAAAATGAAGATATGCTATATGTTCCAACAAGTAGTTTAGATAATGTTAGAAAGTATGTTGGAGGAGGAGAAAATTTTAATCCAAAAATAAATAAGTTAGGCAGTAAAGAGTGGTATCATACAAAAGAGAAGGTTAAGAAGAATTTACGAGAGGTTGCAAAAGATTTAATTGAATTATATGCAAAAAGACAAAAAATGAAGGGCTTTGCATTTTCTAAAGATACTGCGTGGCAAAATCAGTTTGAGGATAGTTTTCCATATCAGGAAACAGATGATCAATTAAGATGCATAGAGGAAGTAAAAAAAGATATGGAGCAAGAAAAACCAATGGATAGACTTCTTTGTGGAGATGTCGGATATGGAAAAACCGAAGTTGCTATAAGAGCAGCATTTAAAGCAGTTATGGATCAGAAACAAGTAGCATATTTAGTACCAACAACAATACTTGCTAACCAACAATATGAAGAATTTAAAAATAGAATGAAAGATTTTGCAATTGAAGTAGAGGTTTTAAATAGATTTAAAACAAAAAAACAGCAGGAAGAAATAATAAAGAAACTTAAACTTGGAGAGATAGATGTAGTTGTAGGTACACACCGATTACTTAGTAAAGATGTTGAGTTTAAGGATTTAGGATTATTAATAATTGACGAAGAGCACCGTTTTGGAGTAAAAGATAAAGAAAAAATCAAAAAGTTAAAAAATAGTATAGATGTTTTAACAATGACAGCAACGCCGATACCTAGAACATTGCACATGTCTATATTAGGTGTAAGGGATATGTCGGTCATATATGAACCACCTCATAATAGAAGACCAGTTCAAACTTATGTGTTAGAATATGATAGTGAGGTTATAAGAGAAGCAATAACAAAAGAATTAGAAAGAAGCGGTCAGGTTTTCTATTTATATAATAATGTAGAAAATATTGAAAAAAAGGCATGGGAAATAGAGCAGTTAGTTCCTGAAGCAAAAACAGAATTTGCACATGGTAAAATGACAGGAAAACAATTAGAGAAAATAATGGAACAATTTGTAAACAAAGAAATAAATGTGCTTGTTTGTACAACAATTCTAGAGTCTGGTATAGATATACCTAATGCTAATACAATAATAGTTGAAAATTCTGATAGGTTAGGTTTAGCTCAATTATACCAGATTAGAGGAAGAGTTGGAAGAAGTGATAAACAAGCGTATGCTTATGTGACATATAAAAGGGATAAATTGTTAAGTGAAGTGGCAGATAAAAGATTAAAGGCAATTAAAGAATTCACAGAATTTGGCTCAGGTTTTAAGATTGCAATGAGAGATTTAGAGATAAGAGGAGCAGGAAGCTTATTAGGAGAAATACAACATGGACACATGGAACAGGTAGGATATGACACTTATTGTAAATTGCTAGATGAAGTTGTAAAAGAGATGCAGGGAATAGAAGTGCAAGAAGAACAAGATATTCAAATAGATATAAATATATCTAGCTATATACCAGATAGTTATATAGACAATAGTAGTCAGAAAATAGAAATATATCAAAATATAGCATTATGTAAAACAGAGCAAGATATACAAAATACAATAGATGAAGTTATAGATAGATATGGAGTTATGCCAAAGGAACTTGAGAATTTAATAGAAATAGCAAGAATAAAAGAATTGTGCAGAAAGTCTAATGTTATAAAGATAAGTGAGAAAAAGGAAACAGTTGTGTTTTTCTTTAAAAGGGAAAAATTTAATACAGATATAACTGAACAGTTAATAAAAAAATACAAATATAATATTAAATTTGCATCTGCAATTGATCCATATATATCATTAAAAATAAATAATAAATCTGATGAAAAGAAGATAGAAGAAATTAAAGAATTTTTAAATTTTATTGTATGAGGAGAGTAAAGTGCAAGTAATCACAAGTAAAGAAAATGAAATAATAAAGAATATAAAAAAGCTTAAAGAGAAAAAATATAGGGATAAATCTAATAAATTCATTATAGAAGGGATAAAATTAGTAGAAGAAGCTATAGAGGAGAACGCAAACATAGAGTTAATAGTCATTTGTGATGAATGTATAGAGACAGATACTATTCCAAAAGATTTTTTGTATAAAATTGCTAAATATGAATGTATATATGTAACTAAAAAGATATTTGAGATGCTTACAGATGTTAAAAGTCCGCAGGGAGTTTTAGCAATTATAAACAAGAAAACTTCAAATAAAAATATTGATTATTCTCAAGATATTATAATAGTATTAGACGGAATACAAGATCCAGGCAATTTAGGTACTATATTAAGAACTGTTGACAGTGCAAATTTGAAACAAATTGTATTGTCTAAAAATAGTGCAGATAGTTTTAATCCAAAGGTAGTGCGTTCAACTATGGGAGCAATATTTAGGATAAATATTATAGAATCAGAAAATTTAATGGATACACTTAAAGAAATAAAGGAAAATGGATTTGATATTTTAGCCACATCTTTAGATGATTCAAAAGATATATATGATATAGATTATAAAAATAAAGCTATTGTTATAGGAAATGAAGCAAATGGAGTATCAGAGAATATACAAAAAATGGCTGATGACAAGATTAGAATTCCAATGTTAGGGAAAACAGAAAGTTTGAATGCATCAGTTGCAACAGGAATAATAATATATGAATATGTAAGAGGAATAATAAAAAAGTGAGGAAATAATTATGAAACTAGTTGTGCAAAGAGTAAAAAATGCAAAAGTAGATATTAATAATGAAACAAATGGAAAAATAGACAAAGGCTTTTTAGTATTATTAGGTGTAACTAATGGTGATACAAAAAAAGAAGCGAATTATTTGGTAAAGAAACTTTGCAATCTTCGAATTTTTGAAGATGAAAATGAAAAAATGAATTTATCAATAAAAGATGTAAATGGGGAAATATTAATAGTTTCTCAATTTACATTATATGGCGACTGCTCTAAAGGAAATAGACCATCATTTGTAAATGCAGCTAAGCCAGATGTTGCAGAACCATTATACGAGTACTTTTGTGAAGAATGTAGAAATAATGGAATAAAAGTAGAGACTGGTATTTTTGGGGCAGATATGCAAGTTAGCCTTTTGAATGATGGACCAGTAACAATTATATTGGAGTCATAAACATGAATAAGCATAAGAAAAAATGGTCAAAATAAGAGTAAATAAAAATAAAATCAACGAAAAATAAATAAAATCAAAAAAAGTATTGACACAGTAAAATAAACGTGATAATATATACAACAGTTTTGCAAAAAAAACTGTTGTATATGGCATAATTAATCATGAAAAAAATATTATAAAAAATTTATAAAAAAAGTATTGACAATAGTCAAATAATTATGCTAAAATAGGTAATGTCCTCGGTAATCATCGAAGACAAAAAAGTACATTGAAAAGTAAACAATAAACTTTGAGAAACCAATAAAGCGGTAGAAAAAACTACCAAAAATAAATATAAAAAGATGAGTCAAAAACTCGAATAAAAAAGATATATAAAAAGCGTAAAACTATGCTTTGAAATATATACCAAAAACAAGAG
>CANQHH010000134.1 GCA_947623615.1 uncultured Clostridia bacterium
TATGGAAACGCAAAGAGAGTTCCATTATCAGAAGAAGAAAGAGCAAGCAGAATAGAACAATATGTTGGTGAGTTAGAAACAACAGTTGCATCTTTACAATCAAGACATGAAAGCGAATGCAAAACATCAACAGATAAATATAAGGTTCAAGATTATGAAGATGGTTCAGATTGTATTTTAACTGCAACAGAAATTGTAATGAATGACATGATGTATTCAGTATCATCAAAACAAATTTGGGATGGATTGACAGAAAAAGGATATACATCAAAAGCAGATAAGATAAAAGGACTTACAAAATCATTAACAGCAATGGAAGATATGATGGAATTATTCTATAATCAAAAAGGATTAAGCAAAGAGGGAACATCAGGAGCTAAATATAAAGATACATTCCCACGTACAAGACAAAACATTAGATGTATGAGAATGACTGGTTCAGCATTCATGTATGCAGGAGGATTACATATAGGAATTCAATGGAATGAAGTAAAAGACCTAGCAAAAGGAGTTCCATTTAAAGTTGACGATCAAGGAAAAATAACAGGTGAAGACGGAAACTACTTTGGATGGGGAATTGCCCATGAAATTGGACACGTAATCAACCAAAAAGCTTATGTACATGGTGAGGTTACAAATAACTACTTCTCAATATTAGCTCAAACAGATAACACAAGAGATACAGTAAGATTTGATTATGATGATGTATACAAAAAGGTAACATCTGCAAAAGCAGGAAAAGCACAAAATGTATTTACACAATTAGGATTATATTGGCAATTACATTTAGCATATGACCTTGGAGGATACAACTACAAGAAATTCAGCACACCACAAGGACAACTAGATAATTCAATATTTGCAAGAATGGATACATATGCTAGAGATACATCAAGAGCACCAAAGAAGACTATACCATTAACTTTAATTGATGGAGATAGCGATAACAACTTAATAAGATTAGCATGTGCAGCAACTGAGTCAAACTTATTAGAATTCTTCAGAAGATGGGGAATGGTTCCTAATAAAGATACAATAAATTATGCAGAACAATTTGATAAAGAAACAAGAGCAATTTACTATGTAAATGATGAATCAAGAAATTATATGTTAGAAGGCGGAGAGGTAATAGATGAGGATAACTCTAAATTATCTGCTGAAATAACAAATGCTAGCAAGAACAGAATTAATGGAAATCAAGTTAAATTGCATTTTGACTTTGAAACAGACAACAAAGACGGAATTTTAGGATATGAAATTAGAAGATGCTATATGGAAAAAGATCAAGAAGTTCCAATGATAGCTGCCTTTGTAGAAGGTGATAAGACAGATTATACAGATGTTGTATCTACAATAAACAATAGAGTATTCACTTATAAAGTAATTGCTTATGATAAACATTTAAACAAAATAGGTGAAAAAGTATTAGCACCTGTAAAAGTTGCACACGATGGTGCAATAGATAAAGACGGATGGGTTGTTACAACAAATGCAAAATCTACATCAGATAAAGAAATTACAAATGATCCAAAGAATAAAGTAGTTGATACATCTGACGAGACACAAGTAATTTCAGGAGTTTCAGCACTTGCAGACAATAAATATGATGCATTCCAAGCAAGTACAGAGGATGGTAGTGATGTAGAAATAGAAATAGAATTACCAGAAACTAAGAAATTAGTAGGACTTAGATATTTTGCAGATCAACAAATAACAAATTATGAAATCCAAGTAAAGAAAGATGTAGATGATGAATGGACAACAGTAAAATCACAAAATTCAGAAGGTGGTAACTATTCTGAAAGCGAGACATTATTATTTACAAAAGTAGATGCAGAAGGAAATAACGAAATTAACAATTATGATTATGATACAACTTATGTTAAATTTATCATACATAATTCAAGCATCAATATAAAAGAAATTGACTTAATAGGTCAAACTGGAGATAATGTAGAATTTAATGAAAGCGGTTCAGTAGGACTAAATGGAGCAGACTATGTATATGATACAGAAAAAGACTATAAGATATTAAAAGATTCTATAGTATTTACAGGAAAATATAAAGGAAATCCTGCTTATAACGTTGTATTAATGTGGTATCAAGAAGAAGGATCAGATGAATGGCAAATAATTGACGGATATCAAGTAATACTTGCAGATGATCCAGGAAAAGCAGATTTAGGAGAGACAAATGATGGAAACTGGGTATTTGTAGTAGATAAGAAGGCTATGGATGAAAATGGTGGATATTTAGAAGAAAATAATCCATTCTATGAGAAGATTACAAGTGGTAAAGGAAAAGTAAGAGCAGAATTATATCGTGTAGATGATGCTATAAAACTAACTGGAGAGAGAATAGTTAGTGATACATTAGTAATAGATATACCACAAGAATTAGATACTATTACAATAACAGATAATAGAACAAAAAAATAAGAAGTTCGTAGAGAGCCTAAAAGCTCTCTGCGGAAATGAAAATTGAAAGGAGGACTATAATGAAGACAAATAGCAAAATAAAAATATTGATTATTGCTGTAATAGCGGTTCTTGTGATAATAACAGGTTTTGCATTAGCGAGCTCGGGAAGTGAAAATAAATCAGGAAAAATAGTTACAAGATCTGAATCAAGTATATTTTTTGAAGAAGTGAATAATGACCCTACAAAAGTAGATGTATACTTAGGAATGCATGATACTGCGAGTATAGCAAGTTTTCAAGTAGGATTAGAAATAGACATGGCAGATTGCTATGATGCAGAGTTTAAGTGGGAAGATAACTTAAATATGGAAAAGAATACAGATGTTAAATATTCAAAAGCTGTAACATCAGAACAAGAAAAAGATGAAGTAACAGGAAATATTGCAGAAAATCTAAATTTATATTATGTTGGAACAAAAGAGCTAAATAATTTAACAGAAAATACAGATGTAGACAATATTAAGTTGGGAACAATAAGCATAGTTCCAGCAAAGGATAAGGAAGGTGAAGATGTTCCTGTAAGAAGTTCATTTGTTACAATGCAAACAAGAGGTAATTTCTCAAAAACAGTATCATTATCTCATGCATCAGAACCTATAATAACAAATTTAGATAATCAATATGAATCAAGAATAACTGTAAAAGAAGCTCCAACAATTGATAATTTAACAGCACAACAAGAAGCAGATGTTAATGGTAAAAAAGTGGTAGTAGACTTTGATGTAAATAATAGTACAAATTCATTAACAGCATTGGAAGTAAGATTAGTTGATGGAGAAGGAAATGTAAAATATGTAAAACAAATTAATATTAATGATTTAGCAAACGAAATACCAGTAACTTTCTTAGGAGTAGATGAAGGTACATATACAGTAAAAGTTGTTGGATCATATGCATTAGATGGTGGAGTTACAAAGACAAATGAGTTGTTAAAAACTTCAGCAGGAGATGATGCAGAAGTTGTAAATGTTACTGTATTAGCTACAGACGAAACAGATAGACCAGGAGGAGATTCAGGCGGTGAACAAGGTGACGATTCGGATAAGCCAGGAGGTTCAGGAGACTCTGGAAATCCAGGTGGATCAAGCGGTTCAGGAGGAACAGGAAATCCAAGTAATCCATCAGGATCTAATGATGGTTCAGATGAAAGTGAAGAGCCAGGTAGCTCAGATAATTCAGATGAATCAGATGGAACAGATGAAGCAACAGGATCTGACGAAGAATCTACAGGTTCTGATGAAGAAGAATCATCAGTAGATGAAGAGGAAGTTTACGATAACACTAACCCAAAAACATCAGATAAT
>CANQHH010000135.1 GCA_947623615.1 uncultured Clostridia bacterium
CTTGCTAGACCAGACTCTGCAAGCAAAATTTGTGAAATCGTTTTATCACAATATGAAAACCGTCCAAAATAGACGGTTTTTTATTTTTTTCTTATAATTCTCTTCTTCCTTCTAATGCTTTACTTAATGTTACTTCATCAGTATACTCTAAATCTCCACCAACTGGTATTCCATGTGCAATTCTCGTTACTTTAACCCCTAACGGTTTTACCAATTTTGATATATACATCGCTGTTGCTTCTCCTTCAACTCTAGGGTTTGTAGCAAGAATTAATTCTTTTACCTCTCCTCCCATCAGTCTTGAAAGCAGTTCCTTGATTTTTATATCGTCTGGTCCTATGCCATTCATTGGAGATATGCTACCATGTAAAACATGATAAACACCTTTAAACTCATGAGTTCTTTCCATTGCAACAACATCTTTTACATCTTCTACTACACATATTGTAGATAAATCTCTGCTTGGATTCGAACAAATCATACATGGATCTGTATCTGATATATTATAACACTTTGAGCAATATTTTAAGTTGTTTTTAGCATTATGTATTGCTTCAATAAATTCATCTGTTTCTTCTTTACTTGCATTTAAAATATAAAATGCAAGTCTGGCAGCTGTTTTACTTCCTATGCTTGGTAGTTTTTCAAATGCTTCTATTAGTTTTTCTATTGATGGTGAATAATATGACATATTTTTAATGTCCTTTCTACATTAGTCCTGGTATATTGTATTTTCCAAACTGCTCTGCACTTGCACTATCAGCTTTCCTCAATGCCTCATTTACAGATGTTATTATTAAATCTTGTAACATTTCTACATCTTCTGGATCAACTACTTCTTTTTTTATATTTATTTCTTTTAACATTTTATCTCCAGATACTTTTACTGTAATAGCTCCTCCTCCTGCTGTAGCTTCAAATTCTTTTGTTGCAAGCTCTTCTTGTGTTTTAACCATATCAGCTTGCATTTTTTTAGCTTCTTTCATTAATTGGTTTATGTTCATTCCTCCAAATCCTCCTCCCATTCCTGGGAATCCTCCTCTTTTTGACATAATTCTTCTCTCCTTTACTCATCTATTATATTTATTGGAATATCTAAATCATTTATCATATTTTCAATCGAATCACTTTCACTTTTTGACATATTTTCTTCTTGCTTATCTAATATTTTTACTCTCATTTCTTTACCACATTCTATTGAAATTGCTTTAGATAATTCATTTATATTTTCTGGCTTTTCTAATATAGCCTTTCCGAATGGTGTTAGACCATTTGGAAAACTAATTCCTACTGTCATATCATTTATTTCTATTGCATTACTATTTAAAAGGTTTGTGTATAATAAAATTTTTCCTTGCTGTTTAAAATTATTTATTATCTTTCCCCAATTTTCTATTCCTCCTGCTGGCTTTGTAGCTACTTTATTAACTACTTGTTGCCCATTGTTTGGTTGCGCCTTTGGATTTTTTTTATCTTCAGGTTTATTTTCGATTTTATTTACAGTTTTATTTGGTTTTGGTGGAGTGTTTTCCACATTATTAACATTTACTCTGTAATCTATCTTACTACATAATTTTATTATTTCTACTTGAAATATTACACTTTTTTGTGATGACCATCTCATATCATTTTCTAATTCTGATAAATCATATATAATGTATAATAGTCTTTCTTTATCAATCTTCTCAGCTAATTCCTTTATTTGCTTCATTTCATCTTCGCTATATATCTGCAAATTTCCGGTTACTTTATATACTAATATATCTTTTACATATTTTATAATTTCCCATAATAGGCTATTTAAATCTTTGCCTTCGTCTATTATTTGATTTACAGTTTGTATAGCATCATTTATATTATATTCAAACACCGATTTTACTATTTTATTAATAGTTGTTATTTTTGGTATTCCTACTAAATCTTTTATCTTTTCTTCGTCAATTTTATCTTCTCCATCCTGTAAGCACCTTTCTAATATACTAAGTGCATCTCTCATAGCACCTTCTGAAAGTATAGCTATTAACTTTAATGCTTCTGGAGTTATTTCTATTTTACTTTCATCACATACATATATAAGTCTTTTTTTGATATTTTCATCTGATATCTTTTTAAAATCAAACCTCTGACATCTTGAAAGTATTGTCGCTGGCAATTTCTGTGGCTCTGTTGTTGCTAATATGAACTTTACATGTGCTGGAGGCTCTTCAAGCGTTTTTAACAGTGCATTAAATGCCCCTGTTGATAACATATGTACCTCATCTATTATATATACTCTATATTTTGCTACTGTTGGTAAAAAATTTACTTCTTCCCTTATTGAACGGATATCTTCTACACTATTATTTGATGCAGCATCCATTTCTACTATATCTGTTAACGAACCTGCTAATGCCGATTTACAAACTTCACATTCATTACATGGTTCTCCATCTTGAGGATTTAAACAGTTTATTGCTCTTGCTAGAACTTTGGCTGCTGAGGTCTTTCCTGTTCCTCTACCTCCATTAAACAAATATGCATGTCCTACTCTTCCTGCTATAATTTGATTTTTCAATGTTCGTGTGATGTGTTCTTGTCCAACTATCTCACTAAATTTTAGTGGTCTGAATTTTCTATATAATGCTGTGTATGACAATATGTATCACCTCTTTTATATTTTCTTTTAAAAAATGGTGTGAATAACCTAACTACTCTATGGAAGATTCCACACAAAAAGGTCTGCTTATTGCTGCTTCCTTCCGGATCTGACAAGGTTCACAGTTTTCTGTTGGATTCCTCCATACAATAGTTAAATTTTTCATACCATTTGCATTATATACTCTTTTATTCATTTTATCAAGTATTTTAGAACAATTTACGTGATTTTTGAGATTTTTTAATTTCTTTTAAAAACAATATCACTCATATCTACTTTTTCTAAACTTGATGTTCCTTCTTCTAAAATATTTCCATACGGTAAATCTAAATTAATATTTGCTGTATATTCATAATTTGATACTTGAATTACAAAATCAAATGAAACATTAAATTTAATATCTTCTTGTGATAATCCTAATTTCTTTAATAATGTACCATCATGCACAATTTCTGTATCATCATTTGACATGTATTGACCTAAATTAACATTACTGAAACGTATACTTACATTTCCACCTTGATTACCTACTTCTAATGTTTGAGGATTGCTCTTAGTTGCCCCTCTATATTCTAGTTTATTATCTACAATATATTGTTCTGCATAACTATATACCCTACCTTCTACACTGTTTGGCATATATGCTTTTATTTCTCCTCTAATAGGCTTATTTATTTGTATATTTTCTATTCTTACTTTTTCTATTTGTTTATCATTTCCCATATATTGGTCATTTTTATCTATGTAAAAATATATGTCATTATTTTGAAATATATTAAAATTCCATTTACTATTTCCTTCACTTTCTATTCCCTCTGCTGTACTTATTATAACCATTTTAGAAAGATTAAAAGGCATATTTTTGTCACCTTCAACTTGATATTTTATGATAATAGCTATAACAATTATTAATATAATAGCTATAACCGATACCGCTAAACATAATTTGATAACTTGCTTTTTTTTATCTTTTTCCAAAGTTATTCCTCCACATTTTAAATTTATGGCGGAGTGAGTGGGATTCGAACCCACGGGACGCTTTTAAACGTCTAACTGATTTCGAGTCAGCCTCGTTATGACCACTTCGATACCACTCCAAAAATATCTT